>NZ_JBHVEU010000049.1:0-29649 GCF_042802075.1 Kitasatospora sp. NPDC057518 | reverse complement strand
CAGCTCCTCCTCGGCCTCGCCGAGCCGGGCCGCCGCCTCCGCGTACGCCCGGGCGGCGACCGCAGCCGCGGCGACCGCCTCGGTGAGCCGGGTGAGGGCCGTGGCCCGGTCGGCGACCGAGGCCGCCTCTCCCCGGGCGGCCGCAACCCGGGCGGTCAGCGCCTGCTGCTCGGTGTCGAGCGCCAGCAGCCGGTCGGAGAGGACGGCCGCGCGCTCCTTGGCCTCGTGCAGCTCGTCGACCCGGCGGGCACGGTCCTGCGACAGCCGGGCGATCTCCTGCTCGACCCGGCCGAGCGACTCCGCCGCGTGCCGCGCCTCGCGGTGCTCGCGCTCCAGCCCGGCGAGGGCCTGCGCGAGCGCCTCCGTAGCGTCCGGCCCGGCCGCGCCGGACGCGGTGGCCTCGCGCACCCGCAGCGCGGTGAGCGCCTGGTCGGCCTCCGTCCAGACCCGCTCGGCGGCGGCCTGCGCCCGGCGCGCCCGCTCCTCGTCCTCGGCGCCGACCCGGCTGCCGGGCGCGGACTCGGCGGGCGCCGGGTGCTCGGGTGAGCCGCAGACCCGGCAGGCCTGGCCCGCCCGCAGCTGCTCGGCCAGCTCGGCGGCCATGCCGCTGAGCCGGCGGTCCCGCAGGTCCAGGCTGTGCTCGCGGGCGTCCAGCGCGGCGGTGCGCAGGGCGACCACCCGGGGCTCCGCCGCGGCGATCTCGGCGCGCAGGCCGTCGCGCTCCCGGGCCGCGCCCAGGCGGATGGTCAACTCGGTGCGCTGCCCGTCCAGTTGCTCGACCCGGGAGGTCGCCGACCGGGCCTCGGTGTGCTGCTGCTCCAGGCGGGCCAGCCCGTCCTCGAACTCGGCGAGCCAGTCCTCGGCCTCCTCGGCCAGTTCCTCGGCGGCCCGCCGGTCCTCCGTCAGGGAGCGCTGCTCGCGGGCGAGTTCGGCACAGCGCCGCTCCTCCGCCCTGGCCGCCTCCAGCCGGACCACCTCGGCCCGCAGCCGCAGCTCGGCCTCGGCCAGCCCGGCGGTGTCCGCCCCGGCGAGCTCCCGGCCCTCGCCACCGGAGCCGGCCAGCGCCTCGCGGTGCCGGCGCTCCGCCAGCCGGGCGCGACCGAGGGCCTCGGCCGCGCTCTCCCGCAGCCGCAGCGCCGACTCCACCCCGACGGCCTCCTGCGCGGCGGCCAGCCGCTGCCGGTCCGCGGCCGCGGCGGGCTCGAAGCCGGCCAGCCGCTCGGCCAGGCCCACTGCCTCCCGGTGCCGGCGCTGGCGGCCGGCCAGCTCCTCGGCGGTCTCGCGCCGCTCCTGGGCGGCGCGCTGGGCCGCCCCGGCGCCCGCGAGCGCGGCCTCGGCGACGGTGAGCTGCTCGGCCGCGCCGCTGCGCAGGACCGCCGCCCAGCCCAGCACCCCGGCGGCCAGACCGGCGGCGTCGTCCTCGGCCGGCACCCAGCCCGCGGCGGGCTCGGCGTCCGGGCCGGCCGCCTGCTCGGCCTTGCTGGCGAGGTCCCGCAGCCGCCGCCGGCCGGCCTGGACGGCGGCCTCCTGGCCGCGCCGCTGCTCGGCCAGCCAGGCCTCCACGTACTGGAACCGCTCGGTGTCGAACAGCCGCCGCAGCAGCTTGCCGCGCTCCTCCGAGTCGGCCTTGAGGAAGCGGGCGAAGTCGCCCTGCGGCAGCAGCACCACCTGGCAGAACTGCTCCCGGTTCATGCCGACCAGCCGGTGGATCTCCTCCCCGGCCTCCTGGTGCGACTTGCTGAGCCCCCGCCAGCCGGGCGTGCCGTCGCCCGTGTCGGCGACCCACTCGCGCAGCAGGGTCTGTGCCCGCTCCACGGTGGTGCCGGTGCCGACCTTCTTCGGCCGGCGCTGCTCCGGCAGCCGGGTGACCTGGAGCCGCCGCCCGCCGAGGGTCAGCTCCAGCTCCACCGAGGTCAGCCGCTTCGGGTCGGCGTGGTCGCTGCGCAGCCGGTTGGCCCGGCGCGCGCCCGGTGTCTCGCCGTACAGGGCGAAGCAGACCGCGTCCAGCACGCTGGTCTTGCCCGCGCCCGTGGCGCCGCGCAGCAGGAACAGCCCGCCGGCGGCGAGCGCGTCGAAGTCCACCGTCTCGCTGCCCGCGAACGGGCCGAAGGCGGTGACGGTGAGCTTGTGCAGCCTCATCGGGGCAGGTCCGCCTTCCGGTCGGTGGTCTCCCGGACGTGCTCGAAGCCCTCGCGCAGCCAGCCGAGCTCGTCCGGCTCCGGCTCGGCACCGGGGCGGACGTGCCGCAGGAAGCCCTCCGCGATCTCCAGGTCCCCGCGGCCGCTGACCCGCGCCGCGTACGACTGCGAGGGCTCGGCCTCGCTCCGCTCGGGGTCGAACAGCAGCTGGAGGGTGTGCGGGAAGCGGCGACGCAACCGCTCCATCGGCTCGCTCGGCCGGGCCGCGTCGGTGAGCGTGGCCTGCACCCAGGACTGCTCGTGCTCGGCGTACCCCTCCTCGGTGAGCAGCGCGTCGAGGGTGCCGCGCAGCGTCGCCAGCCGGCGCGGCTCGGGGCAGGGGACGCGTTCGGCCGTCACCGAGCCGTCGGCGGCCAGGTCGACCAGCCACATGGTCTTGCGCTGCTTCACCTCGGAGAAGGAGTAGGCGAGCGGGGAGCCGCTGTAGCGCAGGTGCGGGGCGAGCGTCTGGCAGCCGTGCAGGTGGCCGAGCGCCGCGTAGTGCACCCCGTCGAAGACCGACGCGGGTACGGAGGCGACGCCGCCGACCGCGATGTCCCGCTCGCTGTCGCTCGGCGCGCCGCCGGTGACGAAGGCGTGCGCCAGCACCACCGCCCGGGTGCCGGACGGGCGCGCCGCGAGATCCGCCCGGACCTGGTCCATCGCGGCGCCGAGCACCGCCGCGTGCCCGCCCTTCGCTAGCCCGAACCGCTCGCGCACCAGCGTCGGCTCCAGGTAGGGGAGCCCGTACACCGCCACCGGGCCGTGCTCGTCCGCCAGTAGGACGGGCTCGGCGCACTCGCCCGGGTCGGTCCGCAGGTGGATGCCGGCCCGCCCGATCAGCCCCGCCCCGACGCCGAGGCGGCGGGCCGAGTCGTGGTTGCCGCTGATGAAGACCGTCGGCACCCCGAGGTCCGCCAGCCGGTGCAGCACGTCGTCGAACAGCGCGACCGCTTCCAGCCCGGGCAGCGCTCGGTCGTACACGTCCCCCGCGACCAGCACGGCGTCCACGCCCTCGGGCCGGACCACTTCCACCAGGTGGTCCAGGAAGGCGCGCTGGGCGTCGTGCAGGCTCTCCCGGTGGAACGAGCGCCCGAGATGCCAGTCGGAGGTATGCAGCAGTCGCATGGTCCCCGACCCTAACGCGCAGCACTGACAATCCCGCCCGGCCCGGTGGAAACCACACACCCCGGGAGTCCCGGGGGTCCCGGGAGTCCCGGGGGGACGGCGGGCCGCGGGCGCCGTGCGGTGCCGGTGAGGGTGGCGCTGAGCTTGTTCGATTACTTGGGGTGAATTGTCAGTGGCTCTGTGTATGTTCCTCGGCGTCGGCCACCCCCGGTCGGGGCGGCCGACGAGGTCCGGAGTCGGGCGAGCGAGAAGGAGGAGTCATGACTGTCGTGCGGGAGTCGGTGTGCGAGGCGCTGGGCGCTGCGGTGGGGCGTCCGTCGCGGGGGCGGCGGCGGGTGCTGGTGATGGCCGGGCGGAGGCCGGGCGGCGGTGTCGGCGGGGTGTCGGCCGCCGGGCCCGGCGGGGCGGCGCCGCCCGGGGGCGGCCGGCCGCCGGGGGCCCGTGCGGGAGGGGACGGTGCGCGGGCGGTCGGGCTCGGTGGGCGGGTCCGGGGCGCGCCGCCGCCCCAGCCGGTGGCGGTGGCCCTGGCCGTCGACGCCGGGGACTTCGCCGGGCTGGCGCGGTACGGGCTGTTCGGCGGGCTCGGGCACCAGGCCTACCTGCGGCGGGCGGAGGAGCAGCTCACGGCCCTGCACCGGCAGGGGCTGGAGGTGCACCTGCGGGTCCTGGAGGCGGGCGACTTCGAGGACTACTGCGAGGCGCTCGGCCTCGATCCTCGGATGCCCGCCGCCCGGGTCGCCTACGCGGGCGATCCCGAGCTGGCGGGGGAGCCGTTCGTCTACGCGGGGGAGCGGCTGGCCGAGCTGCTCCCGGTGCTGCTGGACGACCACCGGGCGCGGGTGCGGATGTCCGTGGCCTGCGCGGCCCTGCTGGACGCCGTCGGCGAGGACCCGGACGGGCAGTTCCGGATGGCGGCCGTGATGCGGTACGTGACGTCCGTCTACCTGGCGCTCGCCGAGGGCGCGGGGGAGGGGTGCCACCTGCTGACGCTGCGCTGCCACGGCCCGGAGGACGGCGAGGAGCTCACCTCGGCGGTGGACGTCTGCGTGGAGGAGGGGCGGCTGTACCCGGCCGGGCGGGACGCCGAGGCGTTCTGCGTCACGCTCGCGGCGGGCGTCGCCCTGGGCGGGGAGGGGGCGTTGCTGCTGCACGGCGATCCGTCGGCGGGTGTCCGGGCCGCCGGTCAGGCCGACGGCCGGTCCGCCCCGGCCGACGACGCCGGGCTCCGGCCGCCGGTGCTCGGCTGGGCGTTGACCGGCGGGCGGCTGCGGCCGATGACGGCGCACGAGGTGTTCGACGAGCTGGCCGACGACGCCGCGCGTGGGATGCCGTTCCCGCCCGGGGTGGACCCTCGGCCCGGGTTCCCGCTGCCCGGCTTCCGGGGCGTCGGGGAAGGGGGTGGGCCGCTGGGGTGATCGGGGGGCTCGCCGCCTCCGCGTTCACCGCGTTCGCCGCCTCCGCGTCCACCATGCGGCGCTGGGGACTGTTCATCGACCGCCTGTTCGGGGAAGATTCGGAGAAGATCAACAGCAGGAGCGTGCGGTGCCCCACGCCGCCGCTCCGGCCGCTCCGTACCGCGCCCTGCAGGTCCTCCCCGCGCACCGCCGGTCCGGCGAAGCCCGACAGCGAGAGGGGGACGGATGAGCGAGCGGAGCGAGCTCGGTGCCAGGGGGTGCGCAGGGGCGAGCACCCCCGCCGAGCGCCGCGGGGCGAGAGCATGAGCCCGATCGAGTACAGCGCGGAGATCGCCGAACTGCTCGGGAAGGTGCGGCGGCGTCCCACCGCGGGCTGGCCGTGGCGGCCGGGCGAGCAGGTGCCGGAGGGGCTGCCGGTCAAGCAGTCCTGGGGGTGGCTGTTCGCACCGGACGGGCGGGTGCTGACGCTGGTGAACCCCCGGGACGGGATCTGCTCGCTGCCCGGCGGGTCGCTGGAGCCGGAGGACGGCGGTGATCCGGCGGCCGCCCTGGCCCGGGAGGCCGCCGAGGAGGCGCAGGCCGTGATCGGCCGGCCGTACTACCTCGGCTACCTCTACGACCGGGTCGGTTCGGCGAACGGCGGGCACGAGTGCGCGCGGGTCCGGATGGCGGCGGCGCTGCGGGCCGTCGGCCCGAGCGTGGCCGACCCGGCCTCGGGCCGGCACTACCGGCGACTGCTGGTCGCGCCGGGCCTCGCCGTCGAGCTGCTCGGCTGGGGCGCGCCCGGGCTGCGTCAGGCCCGCGCGGCGGTCGCCACCGCGGCGAGCTGGCTCGGCGTGCCCGCGGCCGCGAACGAGGCGATCGAGGAGCTGCCGGTCGACGGCTGCACGGTCTCCCCGGGCGCCGTCTACCCGGGTGCCGTGCACCTCGGTGGTGGCCGCCCCGGCGTGCACGGCTGACCACGCGCGTCGCCGTACTCCTGCGCGACCTCCTGGCGGGGCGCTCTGATGCGCTGCCCTGGCGTGGTGTCCCGCCGTGCTGCCTTGACGCGCTGCCTTGACGCGCTGCCTTGACGCGCTGCCACATCGCGCGGCACGTACGGCAGGCGCGGCAGGTGCGGCCATGGCGGACGTCAACCGTCAGCCGCACGCGTCCGATCAGCCGCACGGGTCCGATCAGGCTCACCGGTGAATTTCACCGGTTCCGCCGATGCCCTGTTCCGCCCACCTTCTGACGTGCCTTGAGGTGTTCTGTCAGCCCCCCCTGCGCCCCTCGGCACCCGCTTCGAATCTGACTCGGCGGTAACCGGGCGGCAGCCCCCCGCTTACCGTGCACAGAACTTCCGCAAGTTGCCGGTCTACGCGCGCTGCGCTACGCGCGTCACCGCGTACCCCCGCTGACCTGGGCGAAATCCCGGATTGTCGGCGGCAATTCATCTCCGGGCTGTCGGACGGCCCGTCAATATCCTTGGCATGACCGCTTCCGGGTTTGGCTACCGCCTGGTATCACTTCTGTGACCCTCGCCACGCCACCCCACTGGAGATGCGATGATCCGCCCTGCCCGTGCTCTGTCCATCGCCGCCGTAGCGGCAGGCCTCACCATGACGACGCTCTTCGCCGCGTCGTCCGCGAACGCCGCCGGTGTCAACTACGTGGCCCTCGGGGACTCGTACTCCTCCGGCGTCGGTGCCGGCAGCTACCTGAGCGACAGCGGCAGCTGCAAGCGCAGCACCAACGCGTACGCGTACCTCTGGAAGAACGCGCACGCGCCGTCCTCCTTCAAGTTCGTGGCCTGTTCGGGCGCCAAGACCGGTGACATCCTCAACAGCCAGATCTCCGCCCTGGACGCCAGCACCACGCTGGTCAGCATCTCGGTCGGCGGCAACGACGCCGGTTTCGCCGACACCATGCAGACCTGTGTCCTCGGTTCGGAGTCCGACTGCGTCAACGCCGTCAACACCGCCAAGAACTACGCCACCACCACCCTGCCCGGCCAGCTGGACAAGGTGTACTCGGCGATCAAGTCGAAGTCCCCCAACGCCCACGTCGTGGTGATGGGCTACCCGCACATCTACAAGATCGGCGGCAGCTGCATCTTCGGTATCGGTGACACGGCTCGCGCCGCCATCAACAGTGCCGCCGACACCCTGGACGGCGTCCTCGCCAAGCGGGCCGCCAACGCCGGCTTCGCCTTCGGCGATGTCCGCAACGTCTTCGCCGAGCACGAGATCTGCGGCTCGCTGACCACCTGGCTGAACAGCGCCACCCTGCCGGTCGACGAGAGCTACCACCCGAAGGCGGCCGGCCAGTCCGGCGGCTACCTGCCGGTGTTCTCGGCCTCCTGAGGACGGTAGGCCGTAAGGGCCTTCAGGGCCGTAGGAGCCGGATCGGCCCGCAGCGGTCGTCGTGGCGGACCGCCGTAGCGAACCGCTTTGGCGGACCGTCGTAACGGACGGGCTCCGACGGGCACTGTCCCGTCACGGGGCATGCCGGTGCCGCCGTCCCCTCCCACGCTTCGGGAGGGGGCGGCGGCACCGCCGTTTCAGCGGCCGTTCGGCGCCGATCCGTTCGGCGAGGATCCGTTCGGCGAGGATCCGTTCGGCGCGGGCCTGGCCGAGGCCCGTCCGGTCGGCGGGAAGGGGATGCCGGCGAGGACCGGCAGGAGTTCCGCCTCCTCGAAGTCGAGGTGCGCCTCCAGTTCGGCGGACATCCGGTCCAGCTCCGTACGGAGCCGCTCCGGTTCGGTGACCGCGATCCCGGCCAGCAGGGCCACCAACTCCTCCTTGATCCGCCCGATGGCTCGGTGCTGCTCGTCGAGCCGCGCCAGGACGTCGGCCAGCTCCGGGTGGCTGCGCGCGAGGGCGGGGAACACGGCGGTGTCCTCGCCGGTGTGGTGGTGCGTCAGCCCGTCGCAGAAGGCCAGGCAGTGCTGGCGCAGCTGCAGCCGGAGCGGGGCCGGTCGGCCCGGGAGGTGGGCGTGCGCTTCCTCCCGTATGTAACGCAGCTGTGCGCGCAGCCAGGTGTGCGCCTCCAGCAGCTTGTCGGCGAGGTTGCGCACCACCGGGGCGGGGCTGACGGAGGGTGGCTCGGGTCGTTCCAGGGCGACGACCGGCAACTCCCGGTCGGTGTGCGCCTGGTAGTCGCCGTAGCCCGGAGCCTGCCGGACGACGGCGGCGAACAGCCGTTCCCGGCGGTCGCCTTCGGCGGGCACGGCGATGGTGTCGAAGGCCTCGACGCCGGATCCTGCGCTGTCGAAGGCCTCGGCGCCGATCTCGACCCGGACCACCGGGTGGGCGAGGAGGTTGCGGTACCACTGGGGGTGTTCCGGTGCCCCGGCGGCCGAGGCGACGACCAGGAGCAGCCCCTCCGCCCGGACGTACCCGAGCGGCACGGTGTGCGGCCGCCCGGAGCGTGCCCCGGTGGTGGTCAGCAACAGCAGGTCGCCGCCCTCGAACGGGCCGCGGACCCGCCCGCCGTTGGCGCGGAACTCCTCGATGACGTTCTGGTTGAAGGACATGGGCATGCGTGTGTGGTGGATCTCCAGAGAGGAAAGGGGAAGTCGCGGTCACCTGCTGTGCCGAGTGCCGAGTGCCGGAACCGGTGATACGGCTGGTCGCGCGTCCGTAGACGTCCGTCACGGGGCACGGTTCGCGCACGCGGGCAGCGCGGTGACCGCCCGGCGTCAGATCAGGGAAGCGGAGAGAGTGCTCATCGCGCATCGTCCCTTCGGAAAGGTGCTCGCTCGGCTGTCGGCCGGCCCACTACTCTGTGGCCGACGCCGCGCTGCACGCCCCCATTAGAGCCAGGCCGCGGACGCGCTGTCAACGAGAACGATCGCCGCCGGAGAGGAACCGGAAGCCGCCGTGGAACGTGTGGTGGACCTCGACGACGCCGCCGCGCGGATCGCCGCCCGGGCCCCGGGGTGGCGTGCGGCCCGGCTGACGGTGGGCCCGCTCACCTGGCGCGATCGGCTCGCCCCGTGGCCGCAGCCGCTGGAGACGGACCGTGCCCGGGTCGTCGATCCGGACTCGGTCGGCCTGCGGCTGGCCGACCCGCTGACCGGTGGGGAACTGGAGGTGGTGCTCTTCCGCGGGGGCTGGGCGGACGTGTCCTACCTGGCCGCCGGCTGGGAGGAGAAGCTGGTCACGGCGGGGGAGCACGAGGCGGGCGGTGCGATCCCGGCCCAGGACATCACCTCCGCGGCCGACTTCGAAGCGCGCCTGATCGGATGGACGGGAGACGTCTTCGGCGGCTGAGCGCCGGAGCGCGGGAGCGCCCGAGCGAACGGCGACGCGCCGCCGCCCCCCTCGGAGGCGGCGACGCGTCCGTCAGGCCCGGACGGGTGCCCGTCAGCGGAGGTAGTCGACCAGGCCGGCCGGCTTGAGCCCGGCGGCGTCGGCGGCGGCGAGGGCGCGCTGGAGGTCGGAGGCGAGGGTGTCGGTCCAGTGCATCAGGACGACGTCGCCCGGCTGCAGCAGGCCCGGGTGCCAGATGTTGGCGGCGCCCCAGCTGAAGTCCGCGTCGGCGGTGAGCACGGTGCGGATGCCGCAGTTGGCGGCGGCCTGCAGGGTGTCGGCGTTCCAGGTGAAGTACGGCGGGCGGAAGAACGTCGGCGTGGTGCCGAAGATGCGGGTCATGGAGTCACGGGCATCGCAGATCTCGACCTGCTGCCGTTCCAGCGGGAGCGTGCTGAGGTCGGTGTGGGAGACGCTGTGGTCCTGGACCGAGGAGCCGGGTACGGCGGTGACCCGCCGGAAGAAGTCCGGGTCGGTGGCGGCCGGCATCGGCAGCGGGAAGGCGGTGATCGGCAGCCGGTGGTCGGCGATGAACCGTTCCGCCTCGGGGGTGCGCTGCCAGCCGTCGTCCACGGTGAAGAAGACGACCTTGTCGTTGGTGGGGACGGAGCCGGCGGCGACGGCCGGGGCGGGTGCGGGGCCGTCCACCCGGACGTCGTCCACGGAGAACGGGCCCTGCTGGTACCAGCCGTGGACGTACAGCCGGATGCTGCGCGCGTTCGGGCCGGTGGTGAACCGGGTGCTCAGTCGCTGCCAGCCGCCGCCGGTGGTCTCCGTCCAGGCGGGTGCGACGTCCTTGCCGGTGCCGGTGGCGCCCAGGTAGACGAAGTTGCCGCGCACCCATGCGGAGGCCGTGTAGGTGGTGTTGGGCTGGACCGCGACGGTCTGCGCGCACTCCCCGGTGGAGTCGGCGTTCGCGGGGGTGACGGTCAGCGCGGAGGCGCCGGTGTGCGGGGCGTTGGCGGTGACGGCCGCTTCGGCCGGTCCGCCGGTGCAGCTCCAGCCGGGGACGCTGCCCCAGTCGGCGAGGTCGGGGGAGGGCAGTTCGAAGCCGGGGTTGGTGGCGAGGTTGACGGTCGGGGCGGCCTGGGCGCTCGGACCGCCGGCCGGGGCGGCGTCGGCCGAGGCCGCCGGTGCGGCGAGGCCGGTGAGCAGGGCGACCGAGGCGGCCAGCGCGGACAGGCGCGTGGACAGGCGTGTGGACGGGCGCGCGGACAGGCGTGTGGACATCGACACGTGAGGACTCCAGCAGGTGGGGGTACGCCCGTGGGGAGGGCGTGAGCGGAATCGGACCGTGGAACTCTGGATCGTCGCAACAATGGACTAGACCAATAAGGCCGTCAAGGGAACGGCGGATGAACCAGTTCGCCGCTGCGCGGTCATCGCGCCTGTGGCACAAGGGACAAGACGGTACGTCAAGGACCAGACGGACAACCCCGGTTCAGGGCAGGTACAACTCCTCGATGTCCGTCGCGTAGTGCTCGGCGATCGCCGCCCGCCGCAGCTTCAGCGAGGGCGTCAGCAGCCCCTGCTCCTGGCTGAACTCCCGTGGCAGCAGCCGGAACGCGCGGATCGACTCGGCCCGCGAGACGGCCGTGTTCGCGGCCGCCACCGCACGCTGGACCTCCACGTGCAGCTCCTCGTCCGCGAGCACCGTCCACGGGTCGGCCTGCTCCCGCCCGTGGGTCTTCAGCCAGTGCGCCAGGGCGGCCGGGTCGAGCGTGATCAGTGCGGCCACGTACGGGCGGTCGTCGCCCACCACCAGGCACTGGGAGACCAGCGGGTGCGCCTCGACCCGTTCCTCCAGGGCCGCCGGGGCCAGGTTCTTGCCGCTGCTGGTGACGATCAGGTCCTTCTTGCGGCCGGTGATGCTGAGGTAGCCGTCCTCGTCCAGCCGGCCCAGGTCGCCGGTCGCGAACCACCCGTCGACCAGGGACTCGGCGGTGCACCGCGGATGGTTGAGGTAGCCGCCGAAGACCGAGCCGCCGCGCACCCACACCTCGCCGTCGTCGGCGATCGCCACCGAGGCGCCCGGCACCGGCTGTCCGACCGTGCCGAGCTTCTGCCGGCCGGCCGGGTTGGCGGTGATCGCGGCGGCGGTCTCGGTCAGCCCGTAGCCCTCGTACAGCTGGAGGCCCGCGCCGGTGAAGAACAGGCCCAGCTCGCGCCGGAGCGTGGAGCCGCCGCACATCACGCTGCGCACCCGGCCGCCGAGCACCGCCCGCAGCCTCGGGTAGACGGTCCGCTCGTACGCGAGGTGGCGCAGCCGCAGGGCCGCGCCCGGTCCGGGGCCGCGGCCGAAGGCCTTCTGCTCCCGGGTGGCGGCCCAGTCGACGGCCACCTGCCGGGCCTGCTCGAAGAGTTCGCCGCGCCCGGCGTCCTCGGCGGCCCGCCGGGCCTGCTGGAAGATCTTCTCGAAGACGTACGGGACGGCGTGCAGGAAGGTCGGGCGGAAGGTCTCCAGTGCGGGCAGCAGCGCGTCGGTGGAGACCTCGGGGATGTGCCCGATCCGGAAGCCGCCGCGGATCGCCGCGATCTGCACGGCCCGCCCGTAGACGTGCGCGAGCGGCAGGAACAGCAGGGTGGCGGGGCGGCCGCCGCCGGTGTCGCGCAGGACGTCCCCCCAGCCGGCGAGCAGGGCGTCCGCCTCGGCGGCCAGGTTGGCGTGGGTGATCAGGCAGCCCTTGGGGCGGCCGGTGGTGCCCGAGGTGTAGACGACGGTGGCGATGTTCCCGGCGGCGACGCCGAGGCGCTGGCGGTGCACCAGGGAGTCGGGCACGCCGAGGCCGTCCTCGGTGATCGCGGCGACGCAGTCGCGGTCCAGCTGCCAGATGCCGGTGAGGTCGGGCAGCGCGTCGCAGACCGCGCCGACGGTCATCGCGGCGTCCTCGTCCTCGACCAGGCAGGCCACCGCCTGGGTCTCGGCGAGGATCCAGCGCACCTGCTCGGGGGAGGCGGTGGGGTAGACCGGCACGGTGATCGCGCCGATCGACCAGAGTGCGTAGTCGAACAGCGTCCACTCGTAGCGGGTGCGGGACATCAGGGCGACCCGGTCGCCGTAGCGCACGCCGTGGGTGAGCAGACCCTTGGCCAGGGCGAGCACCTGGTCCCGGAACTCCCGGGCGGTGACGTCCTGCCACTGTCCGTCCTCGGTCCGCCGGGACAGCTGGACCAGGTCGGGGGTGCGCCCGGCGGTGTCGTAGAGGGAGTCGGCGAGTCCTCCGGAGGCCTCGGGCACGGCCGGGGCGGGGGTGGTGAACTCGCGCACAGTCCTCCCCAGTTCGGTGCCGGTAGTACGGGGTGGGCCGAAACTATCGGATCACCCTGTCACTGCCCAGGGTTGTGGCGGTGACACGACGAGATCGGCACCGGCCTCCTCCGGTGGTGTCGTCCCCGGGGAGGTGCGGAGGAGGAACCGCTGAGGGTGCGGGGGCCTCGTGTCAATCCCGCATTTCCGGGCACGGGCGGACAATCCGGACGCGAAGCGGAGGAGGGGGAGGCCGGTTTCTGACGTGTGCGGGACGAGACCGGTCGGTGGACCGGTTCGCCCCTCGAACGAGTGGTGAGGGCGTAGTAGAGTCTCGCAGACCTGTGGCCGGAAACCCCTCCTCCGACCTTGCCCTCGGCACCCTCCATGCCGTCCCGCGCCACCCCCCGTACCAGCACCGACCCGGCTCCGCCTCGGCCCCGATCCGGCCCTGAACCGGCGCCTCGACACCGTCCCTCCACCGCTCCCGCCGTTCCTACCGTTCCCATCGCTCCCCGTCCGCGCCTGGCACTTCCCGACCGAGGACTCCATGCGTCTGCGCAGCAGCTCGATCCGCGCGAAGATCATCGCGCTGCTCCTGGTGCCCATCGTCGCGCTCGCCGCGCTGTGGGCCTACGCGACGATCGCCACCACCGGGGACGTCTGGAACCAGCTCGGGATCAGCCGTACGTACAAGGAGTTCGCGGGCCCGGTCGACCAGTACACCGGGGACCTGCAGAACGAGCGCCGCGCCGCCGTCCAGCGCCTGGCCGACCCGCGCTCGCCGGCCGCCAGGGACGGCTACGAGCGGGCCAAGGCCGCCACCGACCGCAGCCTGGACGTGCTGCGGCAGAAGAAGGACACCTCCGCGGGCAAGCTCTCCGCCCCGCAGCGCGGCCGCTTCGTGCAGATCGTCGCCGCCGCCGACCAGCTCGGACCGCTCCGCGCCCAGGTCGGCCGCTCCGCGCTGAACTGGGAGTTCGCGCTGGGCCAGTACAGCGACCTGGTCAAGCCGGTGTTCGGCTTCCGGTCCGCCTACGTCGCCCGGCAGAGCGGCCAACTCCCGCGTCAGGGCACCATCCTGATCGAGCTGGTGCGCGCCCGCGAGTACCTGTCGCAGGAGGACGCGGCGATGGAGGGCCTGCGCACCGGCGTCGCCAAGCCCACCGCCGAGCAGTACCAGGTCGCGCTGGACGCCCTGCACAACCAGCAGGCGCTGTTCACCGTCTACGTCGCCGAACTCGACCCCGCCGACCAGTCCGACTACGTCGCGCTGCGCGGCGGCGAGGCCTGGGGCGCGCTGGCCCGCGCCGAGGCGGACTTCGTCGGCGCCGGCGGCCCCGAGCGGGTGGTCCAGGCGCTCAACAGCGACTCCTGGCGGGTGACCGCCGACCGGGCGCTCGGCGACCTCGCCTCGATCAACAGCCGGATCTCCGCAGGGCTGGACGAGCGCGCGCGGTCCGCCTCGATGGGACTGCTGTGGCGCGGCGGCATCGCCGGTGCCATCGGCCTGGTCGCCGTGGTGCTGTCGATCATGATCTCGTTCCGGATCGGCCGCGGCCTCGCCCGCCAGCTGATCGGCCTGCGCAACGCGGCCCACGAGCTGGCCGGCACCCGGCTGCCGTCCGTCATGCTGCGGCTGCGCCGCGGCGAGCCGGTGGACGTGGCCACCGAGGCCCCCGAGCTGCACTTCGGGGACGCCGAGATCGGCCAGGTCGGCCAGGCCTTCAACGCGGTGCAACGCGCCGCCGTCGAGGCCGCCGTCGAACAGGCCGAACTGCGGCGCGGGGTCTCGGCGGTGTTCGTCAACCTGGCCCGGCGCAGCCAGGTGCTGCTGCACCGCCAGCTCACCCTGCTCGACACCATGGAGCGCCGCACCGAGGACCCGGCGGAGCTGGAGGACCTCTTCAAGGTCGACCACCTCACCACCCGCATGCGCCGGCACGCCGAGGGCCTGATCATCCTGGCCGGCGGCTCGCCCGGGCGCGCCTGGCGCAAGCCGGTCCGGATGGTGGACGTGGTCCGGGCGGCGGTCGGCGAGGTCGAGGACTACGCCCGGGTGATCGTCCGGCCGTTCCCCGGCACCGGCCTGCTCGGCAGCGCCGTCGCGGACGTCACCCACCTGGTCGCCGAACTCGTCGAGAACGCCGCTGTGTTCTCCCCGCCGAGCACCCAGGTCACCGTCCAGGGCGAGGTGGTGGCGCACGGCTTCGCGCTGGAGATCGACGACCGCGGCCTCGGGCTGAGCGAGCAGCTGCTCGCCGAGATCAACGAACGCCTCGCCGTGGAGCAGGAGTTCGACCTCGCCGACACCGACCGGCTGGGCCTGTTCGTGGTCAGCCGGCTGGCCCGCCGGCACGGCATCCGGGTGCACCTGCGGCCGTCCCCGTACGGCGGGACGACGGCGGTGGTGCTGATCCCGCGCGAGCTGCTCGCGGAGGCCCCGGACGGGCGGCCGGAGCCGGGCACGGCCGGGCAGCGGCCCGCGGCGGGCGGCCGGCGCGGGCAGCGGGACCTGGTGGCGGTGCCCGGGTCGGGTGGTGCTTCCCCGTCGGCGGCTCCGTCGGCACGCCCGTCGGCTCCCTCGTCGGCGTCCGCGGTCGGTTCCGTCGGTTCCGCCGGTGCCGGTGGTGACGCGGACGGCAGGTACCGCGGGGCGACGGGAGGGCCGCGGCCCTCCGCGCCGGACGCGGGCCGGACGGCGGGCGGACTGCCGCGCCGGGTCTCGCGCGGCAAGGGCGGGCCGGTGCTGGTCCCCGCGCCCGCGGCGGATACCGAGGACGCGCCGGGGCCGGGGCGGCACCGGCGGGAGGACGTCGTGGTGGCCGCGGCCGAGGCGGCCGTCGCGGATGCCGAGGCCGGCGGAGCTACCGGGGCCGTCGGGCGGACCGATTCGGCCGCGGTTCCGCCCGCGGGTGCCGCTCCCCGGACGGCGGGCGGCCTGCCCCGGCGGGTCCGGCAGGCGAACCTGGCGCCGCAGCTCAGGGAGCAGCTCACGGAACAGCTGAAGGAACGGTTCCGCAACGGAGCCGGTACCGGAGCCGATGGCGAGGCCGGAGGCGCGTCGGCCGTAGGTGCCCAGGACGGCGGGGAGGCCCGGGAGGTCCGGGAACGCTCCCCCGAGGAGGCCAGGGCGACCTTCGCCTCCTTCCAGCGCGGCTTCACCCGGGGGCGAGGGGCCACGGCCCCGGCGGACCGTACGGTCGGCTCCCCGGGCCGCCCCGGTGCGCCGACGGACCGGACCGGCGCTCCGTTGACGGATCGTCCCGGCACACCCGACGATCGTGCCGTGCGGGGGACCGGACGGCCCACCGCCGTACCGGCCTGGCAGCCGCCCGACCGGTCCCGGCGGGCGATCGCCCCGGCGCCCGCCCCGGCGGCGCTGCCCGCGCCGCGGGACACCGGCCGGGCGCCGCTCGTCCGGCGGGTACCGCCCGGGCAGCCGGTCCGCCGGACCCCGGACACCGCCGTACCCGCACCACCCGCTTCATCCGCACCACCTGCACCACCCGCTCCACACGCACCACCCGCTCCAGCGGAAGGAACTGATTCATGACCACGTCGATGCAGTCGTCAGGGGACCTCAACTGGCTCCTGGACGACCTGGTGGGGCGCGTCGCGGCCCTGCGGCACGCGGTGATCCTCTCCAACGACGGCCTGGCCACCGGCGCCTCCCGCGACCTCGACCGCGAGGACGCCGAGCACCTGGCCGCCGTCGCCGCCGGGTTCCACAGCCTGGCGAAGGGCGCCGGCGGGCACTTCAGGGTCGGCGGCGTCCGGCAGACCATGGTGGAGCTGGACGAGGCCTTCCTGTTCATCACGGCCGCCGGCGACGGCAGCTGCCTGGCCGTGCTGAGCGAGGCCGAGGCGGACATCGGCCAGATCGCGTACGAGATGGCGCTGCTGGTCAAGCGGGTCGGCGAGCACATGGCCGCCGAGCCGCGCACCGAAACCGCCCCGCCGGTGAGATGAGCGGTCCGATGGCGGATCCGAAGGCGGATGAGCCGGACGGCCCGGAGACGCCGGACGGCCCCCAGGTGCCGGTGGGTACGGCCGGGCCGTCCGGCAGCGGCGGTTCCTCCGGCGTCGGCGGTTCGTCGGGCACCGGCGGTTCCTCCGGTGCCCGCGGTCCGTCCGGCAGTGGCGGTTCGGACGCCGCCGACCGCCCGGACGGCCAGGAAGGCCAGGACGGCGAGGTCGACCCGGACGGGCCCGACGTCGACCTGTTCCGGCCGCGCACCCCGGTCGACGACCGCTGGTTCGACGACGAGGCCGGCCCGGTGGTGCGGCTCTACTCGATGACCCGCGGCCGCACCCGGCCGGTCGAGGAGGGGCTGTTCGACCTGATCTCGCTGGTCACCGCCGTCGATCCCGGGCCGGTCGCGGGGGCCGTGCCCGCGCACGTCCTCGACCCGGAGCACCAGACGCTGCTCACCCTGTGCCGCCGCGAGCCGCTCTCCGTCGCCGAGCTCGGCTCCTACACCGACCTGCCGGTCAGCGTGGTGCGGGTGCTGCTCGGCGACCTCTACGACGCCGAGCTGATCAGCGTCACCCGACCCGTTCCGCTCGCCGAGCTGCCGGACGAGCGCCTGCTGCGAGACGTGATCAATGGACTCCGTGCGCTCTGACCCCCGCCCCCGCCCGGAGGGCACCGTGCCCGATCCGAACGGCACCGCGTCCCACCCGGCGAACGCCAACGACCCGCGCTGGCGCGGCGGTCCGGCCGTCGCGGTGAAGATCCTGGTCGCGGGCGGCTTCGGCGCGGGCAAGACCACGCTGGTCGGATCGGTCAGCGAGATCCGGCCGTTGCGGACCGAGGAGGAGCTCAGCGAGCTGGGCCGCCCGGTCGACGACACCTCGGGGGTGGAGGCGAAGCGCACCACCACCGTCGCGATGGACTTCGGCCGGATCGATCTGCGGCCGGGCCTCGCGCTCTACCTGTTCGGCACGCCCGGGCAGGACCGGTTCTGGTTCGTCTGGGACGAGTTGGCCCGCGGCGCGCTCGGCGCCCTGGTGCTCGCGGACACCCGGCGGCTGGCCGACTGCTTCCCGTCGGTGGACTTCTTCGAGCAGCGCGGCATCCCGTTCCTGGTCGCGGTGAACTGCTTCGAGGGCACCGAGCGGTTCTCTCCGGACGAGGTCCGCGAGGCACTCGACCTCGACCCGGACATCCCGGTGGTGCTCTGCGACGCGCGGCTGCGGCAGGACGGCAAGGACCTGCTCGTCGCGCTGGTCGAGCACGCCGCCGCCGGCCGGCACCGCCGCGCCCCGGTCGGCGCCTGAGGGCGGCTCGGCCCCGGCCGGACCCGGCTCGGTCCGGTCGGAGCAGGTCCGGCTCCGGCCGGGGTCGACCCGCGCTCCGGCTCGACAACGGGTGAAGGACGGCTGGGCGACCGCCGTACGACGGGCGTGCGAAGAGTCGGCAGGTCAGCGCGCCGACCTGCCCCTTCCGCCCGGCGTCTCATTCCACCGTCCGCATCGTGGACGATCACTGCGCCGAAGGTTGCCTAGACCGGCCCGGCCGTGGAAGGCTCTGTGGACGAAGGCCGCCCGGCCATGCCGTCGGGGGCGCCGGAAACGCCCCGTTCGTACGGGCGTTGCAACCGGCGGACGGCCTTCGACGAACCGGCGAGGCATCGTCGGCGGGCACCGTCAACGGTGCGCCGCCGTGTGGAGAACGAGGGGGAGGGCAGCAGGATGACCGTCGGCCGACGACGCATCACCACCGCCGTGCCCGGCTCCCCGCTGCCCGGTGCCCCCATGCCCGGCGTCGCCGTGCCCGGTGCCGCCGATCCGGCGCTCACCGTCCGCCGCTACATCGACCACGCGCTGATCTGCAGCGCGTGTTGTCGCTGACCGGCCTGACCTTCCCGGTACGTCCCCGGCGCTGACGGCCCACCCGGCCCTCTCGGTCCACCGTCCGACGCACCGCCGAAACCCGTCGACCAGGCCGTAGCGGACCGCCCGTCCGGCGTGCCCGCGGCCGACCAACCGGACCCGCCCAGCGGAGAGACCACCAGTGAACATCGTCTGCCCCAGCACCACCCCCGGCATCGTCGGCCGTACCCGAACGGCCGGGTCGGCCCCCGCGATGCGCGCGGGTGGACGGACCGGACGGTGGAACCGGTGCGGGAGCCGCGCCGTGGACAGCCGGCGGGGTCGCCTCGACCTCGAGCCGTTCTGGCCGTCCCGGCAGCCGCACCTGTTCGATCAGACGTGTCCCGGCTCGCCCAGCGCGTCCCGGCCCTCCGCCCGCTGATCCGGTTCGTTCCGGTCCAGCCCAGGCAGTACGCCCGGTCGACGCGCAGACGACTCCACCCCGTCCGTCACGCGCGAAATGAGCGGCACACCATGTCTTCTTCCTCCACGGCCACCCTGCCCCTGCCCACCGCGACCCCGCACCTGCGCGCGGTCCGCTCCGTCCCGCCGGTCTCCTCCGTCCCCGCCACCGTGCCGGTCGGTCCCGGCGCGTCCGGGGCCGCGGGACCGTCCGTCCCCCCGGCGTCGCTGTCCGACCGATGGCCCGGGGTGGCGACCCGTCCGCCCTATGCCGGACCGACCCACGCCGGAACGGCCCACGTCGGCCCGGCCCATGTCGGACCGACCCGTCCGGCGACCGGCCCGGCACCCGCAGCCGCGCAGCCGGGAGTGACCGTCCCGCAGGTGCCCCAGGCGCTGCTCGCCGCGCTGCCGGAGGGGGCGGCCGTCGTCGCCACCCTGCCGCAGGGCGCGCTGCCGCAGGGCCTGCTCGCCCAGTACGGAATCCAGTTCGGCGGCGTGAACGGCGGCGCGATGGTCGGGTACCTGGTGCTGGTGCCGACCGAGGGACCGGCGGCGCAGGTCGTCGGCCTGCCGGGGGCTCCGGCCGGTGTCGGGGCGGCCGCCCCGTCCGGAACCCACATGCTCCCCGGGGCCCACCCGGCCCACGGGGCGCAGCCGACGACCGGCGGGCCCGCCGGCCAGACCGTGGCCGGGGTCCGTCCGGTCCGCCCGGCCGGGCGCGGCATCGCCGTCGACACCGAGCGGCGCAACGCCTACGTCGACGGGCGGCTGCTCGACCTCACCTACCTGGAGTTCGAGCTGCTGGCCCACCTCACCGAGCACCCGCAGCGGGTGCACACCCGGGACCACCTGGTCTCCGCGGTCTGGGGCTACGGCCACGTCGGGGACGGGCGGACGGTCGACGTGCACGTAGCCCGGCTGCGCCGCAAGCTCGGACCGGCCTACCGGGACACCATCGTGACGGTCCGCCGGGTCGGCTACAAGTACACCCCGGCCGCGGTCTGACGGCTGGTTCCGGCCTGACGGCGGATCTGACAGCCGATCTGACGGTCGGTCCGGCGTCCGATCTGGCAGCCGGTCGCCAACGGCCTCTTGCCGCCGGTCGGTTGAAATTCGGCCGGTCGAAGCAGCGGACCGCTCGTCCTGGACACGGACGGGCGGCCCGCTGCTTCGTCGCGCTCCGGCGGCGCGGAAGACGCGCCGGGAGCGTCAGCCGCGCTGGTCCGGCGGGAGCAGGAGGACGGCGAGGGCGTCGGCGCAGCCGCGGGCGTGGCCGAGGAACCAGTCCAGCCGGTCGTCGGTGAGGTGCGCGGGCGTCGAACGGACCGCCAGCGCGAACCGCGCCTGCCCGGCGCCGTCCAGGACGGGCACGGCCACCGTCCGCACCCCGGCGGTCGACTCGCCGTCGTTGAGCGCGTACCCGGCCGTCCGGACCTTCGCCAACTCCTCCTCCAGGAGCGCCGGTTCGGTGATCGTGCGGTCGGTGAAGGAGGCCAGCGGGCCGAGTGTCGAGGGCGTCGTCTCGCCCGGGCGGGGCCAGGCCAGCAGGACCTTGCCGAGCGCCGTGGAGTGCAGTGGGCGGCGCAGGCCCAGTCCGGTGTCCGGGCGGACCGATCCGCCGACCAGGATCACCGCGTGCGCGCCGCTGCGGATCGCCAGGTCGGCGGTGGCCTTGGTGCGCCGGGACAGCAGCTCCAGCTCGGGCCCGGCGAGGTGCAACCCGCGCTGGTGGAAGGTGAGCTGGCCGAGTTCGGCGACGGCCGGACCGAGCCGGTAGCGGGCGGTCTGCTCGTCCTGCTCCAGGAACCCGGCGCTGACCAGCGTGCGGGCCAGCCGGTGCGCGGTGGAGACCGACAGGCCCATCCGGCGGGCCAGGTCCGAGGCGCTCAGGTCGGGGCCGTTGTCATGGAAGCAGTGCAGCAGTCCGAGCGCGCGCTGGACGGCCTGCGCACCGGCCGGCGGACTCTGGACGGCGGTGGCGGCCCCGGGCATGGCACCTCGCGTTTCGGTTCGGAACTCCGGCCCGGCGGCCGGAGGCGGTCTCAGCGTAGGGCAGCCGGTGCTGCGGGAATGTGTCGACGACGTTGCAATGGAATGGCGTTGATGAACAACCGATCCCATCATGTGGCAAAGACTTGCCTCGGGCTCGTCCGCCGTGGAACGCTCCTGGCATCGCGCCGGACGGCCACTCGGTCCAGGCGGCGCCTGCCCCGACTCTGCGGAAGGAGAAGCACCGTGACGTCCCACCGGTGTCTCCCCTCCCGTGCGTGTTGTCGCTGACCGACGCCTCCCGCGCCACCTGCCTTCCTCCCTGCATCGTGGCGTACAACTTCCTTGCGCACCAGGCTTCCTGTGCCTTCGTGCGGTAATCGATCCCGAGCTCCTCCGGCTGTCGTCGGAGCCCCCGTAGAGGACCAACTCCGTTGTCCAGTCGCATCCAGAACGCCTCCCCGCTTCCCGACACCCTCTGGTTCACCCGCTGCCCGGTGCCCACCGCGACCGGGATCGCCGCCGACCAGGGGTGGCTCGCCCAGGAGTTCGCCGCCGACGGCATCGCCGTCCGCTCCTTGCAGGACGCTCCGCCGGAGGTGGCGGCGGACCACCACTACACCCACGCGCTGACCGGACTGTTCCGGGAGGGCGGCAACGTCCCCGCGCTGTGGGCCCGTTCGCGCGGCGAGGCGACCAGGCTGATCGGCCTCACCTGGATCGAGGAGCGCCAGGTGGTGCTGGTGCGGGCCGGCAGCGGCGTGACCGAACCGGCGCAGCTGCGCGGACTGCGGCTGGCGGTGCCGCATCATGACATCGGCATCGACTTCTGGCGGGCGATGGCGCTGGCCGGCCTCCGCGGCGCCCTCGGGCTCGCGGGCCTCACCCTGGCGGACGCCGAGCTGGTGGACGTCCCGGGCGTCCCGGGTGGCGGGCAGTGGTCCGCGGAGCTGGCCGCCCTGCGGGACGGGGTGGTGGACGCGGTGTACGTGAAGGGGGCGCTCGCCGTCGAGGCGGCCCGCCGGATCGGTGCGGAGGTGGCCGTGGAGCTGGACGCGGCGCCGGACCGCCGGGCCCGGGTCAACAACGGCACCCCGCGGCCGGTCACCGTCCACCAGCGGCTGCTGGACGAGCAGCCCGAGCTGGTCGCCCGGTTCCTCGCGGTGCTGCTGGAGGCCGCCGACTGGGCGGCGGAGCACCCGGAGGAGGTGGTCCGGATCCTGCGGGCCGAGACCGGTGCCGGGGCCGAGGGCGTCGCCGGGGCCTATGCGCCGGGCAGTCACCGCACCCTGCACCTGGACCTGTCGGCGGAGCGGCTGGAGCTGCTGGCGCTGCAGGAACGGTTCCTCGGGGAGCAGGGCTTCCTCGCCGCGCCGGTGGACGTCCGGGCGTGGGCCGACCCGGAGCCGCTCCGTGCGGCCCGCGAGCTGCTGCGTGCGCGGCGTGCGGGTGAGGGTGCGGGTGTCGCTGCCAGCACCGACACGAGCGGCGCCGCAGGTTCGGGTGCGGGCGCCGACAGCGTTCGGATCACAGACTTCAGGTAACAGCGTTCAGCTAACAGATTTCAAAAGTTGTCAGCTGTCGGCTGTCATCTGTCACTCACATGGAGACCCCCGTGAAGACCCCTCGCCTCGCCCTCGCCGCCACCGCGCTGCTCGCCTCCACCGCCCTGGCCGCCTGCGGCTCGTCCGCCGACGGGGCCAAGGCCTCCGCCGAAGGCGGGGCCGGTGGCAAGGCCGACGTGGTGCTCCGCCTGCCCGACCCCGGCAACAACGGCTTCCTCGCCCGCGGCAAGAAGGACGGTTCGCTGGACCGGGCCCTGGCGGCCGTCCACGCCAAGGTCGCCTGGACCGGCAGCGCCGGCCCCTTCGCCCCCGCCGCCCAGGCCCTCTCCGCCGACCAGCTGGACGTCGCCCAGGGCTCGATCACCTCGGCCGTCGCCGCGCTCGCCCAGAAGCCCGGCTTCAAGCTGTTCGCCCAGACCGCGCCCGACGGCGTCGGCGAGGGGATCCTGGTGAAGAACGACTCGCCCGTCAAGTCCGTCCAGGACCTGGTCGGCCGGAAGGTCGCCGTCTCCCAGGGCGGCACCAGCGAGTACCTGCTGCTCAAGGCGCTGGCGAAGAACGGGGTCCCGGCCGACAAGGTGGAGCGGGTCTACCTGCGCGCCGACCAGACCTCCGGGGTCTTCAACTCCGGCCAGGTGGACGCCTGGGCGACCTGGAACACCTTCTCGACGCCCGCCATCGCCAACGCCGGCGCGCACTTCCTGGTCAACGGCGAGGAGGTCGGCTCCGACAACTACGCCGTCTGGGCGGTGCGCAACGGCTTCGCCGACAAGCACCCCGAGGTGGTCAAGGCGTTCTACACCTACCTGCGCGAGAACGGCGAGAAGGAGAAGGCCGACCCGGCCGGCTACCTCAACGTGTTCACCGACGCCGGCCCGACCGCCGTCACCCCCGCCGAGAAGGACGTCGCGGTGAACGTCAGCAGGCAGGGGACCCCGGCCGACGCCATCTCCGACGCCGACACCGCCCGGTTCGGGACGGTCGCCCAGTTCTTCGCGGACCAGAAGGTCACCAAGCAGCTGGTGGACGTCAAGCCCTACCTGATCGACGTCAACAGGCTCGGGGACGGTGCCAAGTGACCACCGCGACCGAGAAGTTCACCCCCGAGGACACCCGGGCCGCCCTCGACGCCGGCCTGGTCGCCCCGCAGAGCCGGCGGCACCGGCCCCGCCCCCGCGCGCTGGCCGTGACCCTGCGCACCGTCGGTCCGCTCGCCCTACTCGGCGGCTGGGCGCTCGCGTCCGCCACCGGCGCGCTGACCCAGGACGTGCTCGCCTCGCCCGCCCAGGTCGCCCAGGCCGTGGGGGAGTTGTGGGGCAACGGTCAGCTGACCGACGCCCTGTCCGTCTCCCTCACCCGGGCCGGGCTCGGCCTGTTCTTCGGCGCGACCACCGGGCTGGTGCTCGGCGTGGTCACCGGATTCACCCGGCTCGGCGAGGAGTTGCTCGACTCCGCGATCCAGATCCTGCGGACCGTCCCGTTCCTGGCCCTCGTCCCGCTGTTCATGGTGTGGTTCGGCATCACGGAGACCGCGAAGGTGGCCCTGATCGGGGTCGCCACCAGCTTCCCGATGTACGTATCCGCCTCGGGCGGGGTCCGCAGCACCGACCGCAAACTGGTCGAGGCGATGCGCAGCTTCGGCCTCGGCCGCTGGGCGATCGTGCGCACCGTCGTGCTGCCCGGTGCGCTGCCCTCGCTGCTGTCCGGACTGCGCCTGTCGATGACGCTCAGCGTGATCGCCCTGATCGCCGCCGAGGAGATCAACTCCACCGAGGGCATCGGGTACTTGATGGCCCAGGCGCAGAACTACTCGCGCACCGACGTCCTCGCCGTCTGCATCCTGATCTACGGGCTGCTCGGCCTCGCCGCCGACGGCATCGTCCGAGTCCTGGAGCGCGTGCTGATGCCGTGGCGCCAGGCCGTCCAGGGAGCGGCCCGATGACCGCCGACACGACCACCGCCGCCACCCTCGCCCCCTCCTCGCCCCGTTCGCCCGCTCCTCCCTCGGCGACCGAGCGGACGGCCCCGGCCGTCCACCTGCGCGGCCTGCGCCGGGTGTTCGGCACCCGGGCGGTCCTCGACGGGGTCGACCTCTCCATCGCCCGCGGCGAGTTCGTCGCCCTGCTCGGCGCCAGCGGAACCGGCAAGACCACGCTGCTGCGCATCCTCGGGGCGCTCGACCAGGCCGACGAGGGCACCGTGCTCGTCCCGCCGGTCCGTACCGTGGTGTTCCAGGAGCCCCGGCTGGTGCCGTCCAAGCGGGTGCTGGCCAATGTCACGGTCGGCCTCCCGCGCGGCGCCGCGACCCGGGAGACCGGGCTGAAGGCACTCGCCGAGGTCGGCCTGGAGCGGCACGCCGAGGCCTGGCCGGCCACCCTCTCCGGCGGTGAGGCGCAGCGCGTCGCGCTCGCCCGGGCACTCGTCCGCGAGCCGCAACTCCTGCTGCTGGACGAACCGTTCGCCGCCCTGGACGCGCTCACCCGACTGCGCATGCAGGACCTCGTCGGCGACCTGGTGCGCCGCCACCGCCCGGCGGTCCTGCTGGTCACCCACGACGTGGACGAGGCCGTACGGCTCGCCGACCGGGTCGTGGTCCTGCGCGACGGCCTGCTCGCCCGGGACGAGGCCGTCACCGTCGAGAGCCCGCGCGATCCGGCCGACCCCGCCTTCGCCGACCTGCGGCGCCGTCTGCTCGCCGACCTCGGCGTCCACTGACGTCCGCGACCCCCCGCTTTCCCCGACCATCCCCCGATCCCGCCTGCCTTTCCACAAGCCAGGCCAGCACCACCGGAGTTGACCAGATGACCGTCACCCTCGGCGTCCACGCCAGCAACCCCTCGCTCTACTATCTCGCCCGACTCCCGTACCTGGACGAGGAGCTGGCCCCGCTCGGTGAGACCGGCGCCTTCCACCACTACGCGGACGGCACCCGCACCGGCGCCCTGCTCGCCGAGGGCGTCATCGACTTCGGCGGCACCGGCTCCACCCCGCCGATCACCGCCCAGGCGGCCGGCCACGACCTGGTCTACGCGGCGGTCTCGGCGCCCCGCCCGGACCACGGCGCCCTGCTGGTGCTGGACTCCGGTCCGGTGCGGACGGTCGCGGACCTCAAGGGCGGCACCGTCGTCCTCTCCGTCGGTTCCTGGCAGACCCACCTGCTCGCCAAGGCCCTGCACGCCCAGGGGCTCTCGTACGGCGAGGACGTCACCCCGGCGCGCCCGGCGGCCGGTGAGGACCAGGCCCGGCGGCTGCGCGACGGCGAGATCGCCGGCTGGATCGCCCAGGGCGCCGAACTCGCCGCGGCCCGCCGCACCGGGGAGTTCCGTGAACTGGTCCGCACCGGTGACGTCATCACCGACCGCTCGGTGTTCTTCACCCGTCGGGAGTTCGCGACCGGGCGCCCCGAGGTGGTCGCCGCGATCGCGACCGCGCTGCGCCGGGCGGACGCCTGGGTGGCCGCCAACCCGGCCGAGGCCGCCGCGATCGCCGCCGAGAACCTGGGCGGCACGGCCGCCGACTGGCAGTCCGCGCTGGTCGCACTGCCCTGGCGACTGGAGCCCGCCACGGCCGGGTTCGTCGCCGAGCAGCAGGAGGCCGCGGACATCTTCCACGGTGTGGGCTTCATCGACCGGGCGCTGACCGTCGCCGACGCCCACCTCTCCGCGCTGGAGGCCCCGGTGGCCGCCGCGCTCGCGAAGGCGGTCTGACCCATGGCCTCCGAAGTCCTCTGGTACATCATCCCGCGCGAGGGCCACTACCCCTGGGAGCCGGCCGGACGCCGCCCGGTGGACCTCCGCTACCTCCAGCAACTGGCGGGCAGCGTCGAGCGGTTGGGCTACACCGGCGCCCTGCTCGCGACCGACCTGTACGACGTCTGGACGCTCGGCAGCGCGCTCGCCGCCGCCACCACCCCGGCCTTCAAGCCGCTGCTGGCCGTCCACCCGGGGCTGGTCTCGCCCACCCTGCTGGCCAAGATGGCGCTCAGCTTCGACCACCTGCACGGCGGCCGACTGCGCTTCAACGTGGTGAACGGCTCGACCGCGCAACTGCGCGAGTACGGCCTGGACGTCGAGCACGACGACCGCTACCGGCTCAGCGGCGAGTACTGGTCGATCGTCAAGCGCCTCACGGCGGGCGAAGTCTTCGACCACAAGGGCGAGTTCTACGAGCTGAAGAACGCGGGCGCGAGCCTGCGCGAGCTGGCCCCGGCGCAGCCCGGCGGCATTCCGCTCTGGTTCGGTGGCAGTTCGGCGGCCGGCATCGAGATGGCGGCCGAGCACGTGGACGTCTACCTGACCTGGGGCGAGCCGCCGCACCTGCTCAAGGAGAAGCTGGACCTGGTCCGCGAGCGCGCCGCCGCCCACGGCCGGAGCCTGCGGATCGGACTGCGGCTGCACCTGATCGTCCGCGACACCGAGGACGAGGCCTGGGCGGCCGCCGACCGGCTGCTGGACGTCACCAGCGAGGCCACCTACGCGCGCCAGCTGGGCGGGGCGAAGGGGGAGGACGGGGTCGGCTGGCAGCGGCAGTTCCGCCAGCACGGGGGCAAGGTGCCGGCCCGGGCCCGCGAGCTGGAGGCCTACCCCAACCTCTGGCCGGGGATGAGCCTGTTCCGCCCCGGCCCCGGCACGGCGGTGGTCGGTTCGACGGCCCAGGTGATCGAGCGCCTGCAGGAGTTCGAGGCGCTGGGTGTCGACACCTTCATCCTGTCGGGCAACCCGCTGCTGGAGGAGGCCCACCGGGTTGCAGAAACGGTTCTGCCGGCCCTGGGCGTCACGCGGCCGGCGGCGAACAGGTGACGGCTGACAAGTAACAGATATCAGCGAACAGATAACAGCTGACAGCTGACAGATTTCGAAATCTGTCAGCTGTCAGCTGTCAGCTGTCATCCGTCGATCGTCAGCCGTCAGCCAACGCCTCCCGCTCCGCCGGAGGCGCCTCGGCTCAGCGGCTCAGCCGGTCGATCTCCGCCAGCTCCTCAGCCGTCAGCGGGCCGCCCGCCAGCGCGTCGAGGTTCTGGTCCAGCTGGGCCACGCTGCTCGCGCCGATGATCACCGAGACCACCCGCGGGTCCCGCAGCACCCAGCACAGCGCCAGCTGCGCCAGCGTCTGCCCGCGCCCCTCGGCGACCTTGGCCAGCGCCCGCAGCCGGTCCAGCTTCGGCCCGGCCAGCGCCTCCTCGGTGAGGAACTTCCCGACCGACATCCGCGAGCCCGCCGGCACCTCCCCGGCCAGGTAGCGGTCGGTCAGCAGCCCCTGGGCCAGCGGCGAGTACGCGATGAGGCTGGTCCGGGTGTCGCCCACCGCGTCCAGCACGCCGTGGTCCTCCACGTACCGGTTGAGGATCGAGTACGCCGACTGGTTCATCAGCACCGGCGTCCCCAGCTCGCGCAGGATCGCCACCGCCTCCCGGTGCTGCTCCGCCGGGTAGTTGGAGATCGCGGCGTACAGCGCCTTGCCCGAGCGCACCGCGCTGTCGAGCGCCCCCATCGTCTCCTCGATCGGGGTGTCCGGGTCGTACCGGTGCGAGTAGAAGACGTCGACGTAGTCCAGGCCCATCCGGTCCAGCGACTGGTCGAGGCTGGCCAGCAGGTACTTGCGGCTGCCGCCGTTGCCGTACGGGCCGGGCCACATGTCCCAGCCGGCCTTGGTGGCGATGAACAGCTCGTCCCGGTACGGCCGGAAGTCCTGGGCGAACAGGTAGCCGAAGTTGCGCTCGGCGCTGCCGTACGGCGGGCCGTAGTTGTTGGCCAGGTCGAAGTGGGTGACGCCCCGGTCGAAGGCCCGGCGGAGCACCGCCCGCTGCACCTCCAGCGGCTGGGCGTCACCGAAGTTGTGCCAGAGCCCGAGCGATACGGCGGGCAGCTGGACGCCGCTGTGGCCGGCCTTCCGATAGGTCATCGAGTCATAGCGGTCATCCGCGGCGAGGTAGCTCATGCCGGACATCTTGCCAGTCGGCCGTGGCGGATCAAGCCCTTGCCCCGTCCCCGGCCGGTGCCTATGCTCGCGGAGGATCGTGCGCGTGCGAGGCGAGGGGGAGGCGAGATGGCAGTCCGGACCGTGACCGCCGCCGCAGCCCGCTGTTGTTGTCGCCGCCACCGCAGCACCGTCCGCTGACGCCACCCGCGTGCCCTGCCGCCCGAGCGGCGCGCCGCCCGTCCCGTCAGCCGCTCCGCCGGTGCCCGCCCGTGGGAGTGCGGCGCCGGACCACGTACCGGCTCCCCGTGCCCCGCGCGGCCCGTCGGCCCCCGGGCTCCACCGGCCCCGTCAAGCCCGGCCCGGTCTGCGCCGAACCCCTTCCCGAGGGCTCCTCCTCGATCCCCTCCGACTCCGTCCCGAGCCCCTCCCGAGCCCCTCCCGAGCGTTCAAGGAGACCGCCGTGCGGTTCACCGTCTCGTCCCTCGTCGCCAACGCCCCCGATCCGGTCACCGGTGTCCGGCGCACCCCGGAGCAGAAGCTCCACAACGTCATCGACCAGGCGGTCCTCGCCGAGCGGCTCGGCTACGACGGCTACGGGGTGGGGGAGCGGCACGGCGAGCCGTTCCTCTCCCCGGCCCCGCCCCTGCTGCTCAGCGCGATCGCCGCCCGCACCTCCACCATCCGGCTGTTCACCACGGTGACGGTGCTCAGCATCCTCGACCCGGTCCGGGTCGCCGAGGACTACGCGATGCTCGACCAACTCTCCGGTGGCCGACTTGAGTTGATCGTCGGCAAGGGCAACGACCCGCGCCACTTCGGGCTGTTCGGCCTTCCCGAGGAGCGCCAGTGGGAGGCGCTCGCCGAGAACTACGGTCTGCTGCGCAGGCTCTGGCGCGAGGAGAAGGTGACCTGGGAGGGCTCGACCCGCCCGCCGCTCCGGGACGCCACCGTCTGGCCGCGCCCGCTCCAGGACCCGATCCCGGTGTGGCACGGCAGCGCGACCAGCACGCGGTCCACCGACCTCGCGGCCCGCCACGGCGACCCGCTCTTCTCCGCCAACTCCTTCCACCCGCTGGAGAAGTACCGGGCGCTGGTCGACCACTACCGCGAGCGCTGGGAGTACTACGGGCACGACCCGGAGCGCGCCAGGGTGGGCGCGAGCTTCGGCGGACTGTACGTCGCCAAGCGCTCGCAGGACGCGGTCGAGGGCTTCCGCCCGTACTGGAACGCCCTGTTCGACTCGGCCGCCGGCCGGCACAACAACTCGCCGTTCACGTCGCTGGAGGACGCGCTGGAGCGCGGTTCGGCCCTGGTCGGCAGTCCGCAGCAGGTGATCGAGAAGATCCACCGCTACCACGAGGCCTTCGGCAACGAGGTGGTCGGCATCGGGGTGGACGCGCTCACCGAGGGGGCGCAGCGCGAGCAACTGGAGCTGTTCGCGAGCGAGGTGGCCCCGGAGGTCCGCCGCGCGCTGCCGTAGTCGCCCGCGTCCGGCGCCCGCCCGCGCAGTGCGCCGTGCACCCCCTACGCGGCGTGACGCCGGCCACCGTCCGTGACGTGACGCGCGCCACCAGGCGCGCCGGAATGCCGCTCGGCGGTGCGGGGGATGACGAACGGTCGAGGGGCCGTGGC
>NZ_JBHVEU010000048.1:0-29662 GCF_042802075.1 Kitasatospora sp. NPDC057518 | reverse complement strand
ATTGCAGGGTATACGGAAGTTGAAAAAGCTGAAATTGTGAAAGATCACCTTCTGCCGAAGCAGCTAAAGGAGCACGGATTAAAGAAAGGGAACTTGCAGCTTCGTGAAGCAGCGATTTACGATATGATTCGCTATTACACGAGAGAAGCAGGAGCGCGCGGGGATCAGACGGTGATGCCCGCCGCGTCGGCGAGGTCCCGCTTGACGGTGGCGAGCAGGGCGGCGGCGCGCTCGCGGACCGGGGCCAGGTCGGCGGCCGAGGCGACCGGGAGGACGACCTCCAGGTAGCACTTGAGCTTGGGCTCGGTGCCGGAGGGACGGACCACGATGCGGGCGGAGCGGACGCCCTCGCCGGCCAGGTAGTAGCGCAGGCCGTCGGTGGGCGGCAGCTCGGCGGAGCCGGCCGACAGGTCGTCGGCGCGGGTCACCCGGAGGCCGGCCAGCACGGTCGGCGGCTGCTCGCGCAGGCGGCGCATGGCGTCGGCGATCAGCGAGAGGTCCTGGACCCGGACGGAGAGCTGGTCGGTGGCGTGCAGGCCGTGCTCCAGCGCCAGGTCGTCCAGCAGGTCGGACAGGGTGCGGCCGGACTTCTTGAGGGTGGCGGCCAGCTCGGCGACCAGCAGGGCGGCGGTGATGCCGTCCTTGTCCCGGACGCCCTGCGGGTCGACGCAGTAGCCGAGCGCCTCCTCGTAGCCGTAGCGCAGGCCCTGGGCGCGGGAGATCCACTTGAAGCCGGTCAGCGTCTCGGCGTAGCCCAGGCCCGCGGCCTCGGCGATCCGGCCGAGCAGGGTGGCGGAGACGATGGTGGTGGCGAAGGTGCCCTCGGCCTTCTTCGCGACCAGGGCCGAGCCGAGCAGCGCGCCGACCTCGTCGCCGCGCAGCATCCGCCAGCCGGAGGTGCCGTTGCCGGCGCCGGCCGCGTTGCCGTTGACGGGGACGGCCACCGCGCAGCGGTCGGCGTCCGGGTCGTTGGCGATCACGATGTCCGGGCCGACGGTGGCGGCGGTGCGGAAGGCGAGGTCCATCGCCCCCGGCTCCTCCGGGTTGGGGAAGGCCACGGTCGGGAAGTCCGGGTCGGGCTCGGCCTGCTCGGCGACCACGGTGGGCGCGGGGAAGCCGGCCCGGCGGAACGCGGCGACCAGGGTGTCGCGGCCGACGCCGTGCATCGGGGTGTAGACCACCTCCAGGTCGCGCGGGCCGTGCTCGTCGACGATGGAGACGGCCCGGTCCAGGTAGGCCTCGACGACCTCCTCGCCGAGCACCTCCCAGCCCGACGCGGCGCGCGGGACGTCGTCCAGCGAGCCGATCGCGTCGATCCTGGCGGCGATCCCGGCGTCGGCCGGCGGGACGATCTGCGAGCCGTCGCCCAGGTAGACCTTGTAGCCGTTGTCCTGCGGCGGGTTGTGGCTGGCGGTGACGGTGACGCCGGCGGCCGCGCCCAGGTGGCGGACGGCGAAGGCGAGCACCGGGGTCGGCAGCGGGCGCGGCAGCAGCGCGGCGCGCAGGCCGGCGCCGACCACCACGGCCGCGGTGTCGCGGGCGAAGTCGTACGACTTGTGGCGGGCGTCGTAGCCGATGACGACCAGGTCGCCCAGGCCCTGCTGCTTGACGTACGCGACCAGGCCGGCGGCGGCCCGGATCACCACGGCGCGGTTCATCCGCATCGGACCGGCACCGAGTTCGCCGCGCAGGCCGGCGGTGCCGAACTGGAGCCGGTCGGAGAAGCGCTCGGCGAGCTCCGCCCAGGCGAGCTTGCCGTCGGTCTCGACCTCCGGGGCCTCGGCCCGGGCCAGCAGGGCGGCGAGCTCCTCGCGGGTCTGCGGGTCGGGGTCCTCGGCCAGCCAGGTCCGGGCCCGGGCGAGGAGGTCGGTGGTGGGTGCCTGCGTCATGCCAGCTCCATGGGGACGTGCGTCGGTGTGTCGGCCGGAGGTTCCGCTGTGGGTCGGGAGGGTTCCGCTGGGACCGGAGGGTTCCGCAAGGAAGGGGGTCGCACATGCGGACGGGGCCCACGGGAGGGCGTGATCAGCGGATCACGCCGCCCGTGGGCCCCGTCAGTCATGATTCTGCGCCCGCCGGGCGTCAGATCCGCTCAAGGACCTTCGCCAGCAGCTCGCCCATGCGCTCGGCGGAGGCCTTGCCGGCCTCCAGCACCTCGGCGTGGTTGAGCGGCTCGCCGGTCATGCCGGCGGCCAGGTTGGTGACCAGGGAGATGCCGAGCACCTCGCTGCCGGCCTCGCGGGCGGCGATGGCCTCCAGGGTGGTGGACATGCCGACCAGCTCGCCGCCGATGACCCGGGCCATGTTGACCTCGGCCGGGGTCTCGTAGTGCGGGCCGCGGAACTGGACGTAGACGGCCTCGTCCAGGGACGGGTCGATCTCGCGGCAGAGCTCGCGCAGGCGCTTGGAGTACAGGTCGGTGAGGTCGACGAAGTTCGCGCCGACGATCGGGGAGTCCGCCGTCAGGTTGATGTGGTCGCTGATCAGGACCGGCTGACCCGGGGTCCAGCCCTGGCGCAGGCCGCCACAGCCGTTGGTCAGCACGATGATGCCGCAGCCGGCCGCGGCGGCGGTGCGCACGCCGTGGACGACGGTGGCCACGCCGTGGCCCTCGTAGTAGTGGTTGCGGCCGAGGAAGATCAGGGCGCGCTTGTCGCCGATCTTCACCGAACGGATCGTGCCGGCGTGGCCGGCGACGGCGGGGGCGGGGAAGCCCGGGAGCTCGGTGACCGGGAACTCGGCCACGGTCTCGCCCAGGGCGTCGGCGGCCGGCACCCAGCCGGAGCCCATCACCAGGGCGACGTCGTGCCGCTCGGCACCGGTCAGCTCGCGCAGGCGCTCGGCGGCGGCCTGGGCGGCGGCGTAGGGGTCGGCGGAGACGACCGACTGAGGAGAAGCGTTCACGGGTCAGAGGATAGACGGGTTTCGGCTACGCGCGTAGAAATTCAGCCGCGGCATGCCGGATCGTTACCCGGTTGACCCGAAAACACAGCTCGGTGACGCTTTTCGGGTGAGCGGGCCGTCGGATCGCATACAACCCGGGTGCCGCGCCGGGCCTTTCCCTCCGGGCGGTCGCTTCGTGCGCGTGCCGTCGTGGCCCGTTTCCCGGCGGGCCGGTCCGGGGCCGGCGGCGTTACGGTGACGGTCGGGGCCCGAGGGGCCGAGGGGGCCGATCCTTCGTCGCCGGTCCGGTCCGCGGCTCCGGCGGGGCGCCAGGACGGGGTCGACCGCCATGGGGAACACGGACAGCCGGTACCCGCCGCCCGCGGCGCCGCCCGGGCCCGCGCCGGTGGACCTGGCGGCCCGGGTGGACGCGTTCACCGCGGACTTCTTCCCGAGCGGCCGGTACACCGTGCCGGGCGCGGCCCAGCGCCGGGCGGTGGCCGACGGCGTGCTCGGCGCGCTGGACGGCCGGACCGGGGAGGCCGAACGGGCGCTGGCCCGGGCCGGGTACCGGATCACCGGGTTCACCGAGGCCGTGACCGGCCGCCCGGTCACCGAGATCGCCGAGACCGCCGTCGGGGACGGCCGCGGCTGGGGCCGGGTCTACCTGGACCGCTCGGTCCGCCCCGCCTGGTCCGTACAGGTGCCCCACCCGGCCTCGGACGTCCGCACCGAGGCGCTCGGGGTGGAGCTGTTCCGGGCCGTGCCGGGCGGCGTGCTGGTGCTCGCCGGGGCGCACCGCCGGGCCGGGGCGGACGGCTCCTCGGACGTCGCGCACCGCAGCGACACCGTCTTCGCCGCCGTGGTCGAGGCGCTCACCCTGCGCGGCCTGCCCGGCATCCAGCTGCACGGCTTCGGCGCGGCCAGCCTGCCCGGGCGGGACGCGGTGGTCTCCAGCGGCGCCGGGCGGCCGGGCCCGGCCGCCGAGCTGACCGCCGCGGGGCTCGGCGGGGCCGGCCTCGTGGTCCGCCGGGCCTGGCGGGAGCCGGGTGCGCGGCTGGCCGGCGCCACCAACGTGGCCGGCCTGTTCGCGGCCGGGCTCGGGGTGCCGTGGCTGCACGTCGAACTGGCGTACGGGGTGCGCGCCGACCCCGCCCGGCGCGCGGCGGTGGCGCGGGTGCTCGCGGCGACCGTGCGCGGCTGGGACGCGGATCAGCAGGGGCGGCGGCGCAGGTCCATCACGTAGTCGTGCGGTGCGCCGGCGCTCTCCGCGGCGTCGGCGACCAGGCCGAGGTAGCGGGCCGCGGGCAGGCCGCCCTCGTAGTCGTTGAGCACGTACGTCCAGACCGGGATGTCCCCGTCCAGGGTCTGCGCGCGCAGCTTGATCTTGCGGTAGATGCCGAGCTGGACGCCCTCCCAGCGGTCCAGGCCCTCCTCGTCCATCGGCGCGACGTCGTACAGCGAGACGAAGACCTGGTCCTTCTCGTCCTCGACCACGGTGGCCAGCGAGCCCTCCCAACCCAGCTGCTCGCCACCGAAGGTGAGCCGCCATCCGGCTAGCCACCCCGTGCCGCGCAGCGGGGAGTGCGGGGCTCGGCGGGTCATCTGCCGGGCATCGAGGTTGGTGGCATACGCGGCGTAAAGGGGCATGGGGGCCAGGGTAGCCCGGGCGGCGGGCGGGCCGGGGCGACTGGACGAACGTACGGGAGCCCCGACCCCGGCGTGGCGGCGCCGCGGGCGTGCGGGACAATGGGGAACGTGACTCGGATCGTGATCATCGGTGGCGGACCCGGCGGCTACGAGGCGGCCCTGGTCGCCGCACAGCTCGGCGCGGAGGTGACCGTCGTCGACACCGACGGTCTGGGCGGATCGGCGGTGCTCACGGACTGCGTTCCGTCGAAGACCCTGATCGCGACCGCGGAGGTGATGACCACCTTCGACAGCTCGTACGAGGAACTGGGCATCCTGGTCGCGGACGACACCCCGCCCGTCGAGCAGGCGGCCCGGGTGATCGGCGTGGACCTGGGCAAGGTCAACCGCCGTGTGAAGCGCCTGGCGATCGCGCAGTCCCACGACATCACCCAGTCCGTCACCCGGGCCGGCGTCACCGTGCTGCGCGGCCGCGGCCGGCTCGGCACCGGCGGGCAGGCCGTGGACGGCTCCCGCGAGGTGCTGGTGGACGCGCCCGACGGCACCGTGCAGTCGCTGCACGCCGACGCGGTGCTGATCGCCACCGGCGCCCACCCGCGCGAGCTGCCGGACGCCCAGCCGGACGGCGAGCGGATCCTCACCTGGACCCAGGTGTACGACCTGGAGGAGCTGCCCCGCGAGCTGATCGTGGTCGGCTCCGGTGTGACCGGCGCCGAGTTCGCCGGCGCGTACCAGGCGCTCGGCTCCAAGGTGACCCTGGTGTCCAGCCGCGACCGGGTGCTGCCGGGCGAGGACCCGGACGCCGCCGAGGTGCTGGAGGACGTCTTCCGCCGCCGCGGCATGAACGTCATGGGCCGCTCGCGCGCCGAGAGCGTCAAGCGGATCGGCGACCGGGTCGAGGTCATGCTGGCCGACGGCAAGGTGATCGAGGGCACCCACTGCCTGATGGCGGTCGGTTCCGTCCCCAACACCTCCGAGATGGGCCTGGAGGAGGCCGGGGTCAAGCTCAACGACTGGGGCCAGATCCAGGTTGACCGGGTCTCCCGCACCACCGCCCCCGGCGTGTACGCGGCGGGCGACTGCACCGGCGTCTTCATGCTCGCCTCGGTGGCGGCCATGCAGGGCCGGATCGCGATGTACCACGCGCTCGGCGACGCGGTGCAGCCGCTGAACCTCAAGACCGTGGCCTCCAACGTCTTCACCGACCCGGAGATCGCCACCGTCGGCTACACGGCGGCCGACGTGGAGTGCGGCAAGATGGACGCCGTCGTGGTCAAGCTCCCGCTGCGCGGCAACCCGCGGGCGAAGATGCAGGGCATCCGGGACGGCTTCGTGAAGCTGTTCTGCCGCCCGGGCACCGGCATCGTGGTCGGCGGCGTGGTCGTCGCCCCGCGGGCCAGCGAGCTGATCCACCCGATCTCGCTCGCGGTGGACGCCAATCTGACGGTCGAACAGGTGGCCAGCGCCTTCACCGTCTACCCGTCCGTCTCCGGCTCGACCGCCGAGGCCGCCCGGCAGCTGCACATCCGCAAGCGGGTCGACGGCGAATCCTGAGCGTCCGGCGCACAGTTGAGGGCGGTTGCCGATCGGCGACCGCCCTTCGCGCGGGCATGGCCGTCACCCGGACGGCGGGCGCAGTTCCGGGCCATTGACGGCGCGTATTCTACGGTCACGCGCCGCTCGTGCGTGAGCAATTCCCGCTACTAGCTGCAAACGCCTGAAAGCAGACGGTCACGCAGGTTACCGTCGGTTCTGTGTTTGCAGCAGAACGTCGCCAGTTGATCCTCGAAATGGTGCGCGCCAACGGAGCCGTCTCGCTCCGGGAGTTGGCCCGCGTCGTCCAGACCTCCGAAGTGACCGTGCGCCGTGACGTGCGGGCGCTGGAGGCAGAAGGGCTCCTCGACCGCCGGCACGGCGGCGCGGTGCTCCCCGGCGGCTTCAGCCGCGAACCCGGATACCCGCAGAAGACCCACCTGTCCGCGGCGGAGAAGAGCGCCATCGCGGACTTCGCCGCCGGCCTGGTGGAGGAGGGGGACGCGGTGGTGGTCGGCGCCGGCACCACCACCCAGGAGCTGGCCCGCCGGCTGGCCCGGGTGCCCGGGCTGACGGTGGTCACCAACTCGCTGCTGGTCGCCCAGGCCCTGGCGCACGCCAACCGGGTCGAGGTGGTGATGACCGGCGGCACCCTGCGCGGCTCCAACTACGCGCTGGTGGGCAGCGGCGCGGAGCAGTCCCTGCAGGGGTTGAGGGTCAACAAGGCCTTCATCTCCGGCAGCGGTCTGACGGCCGAGCGCGGGCTGTCGACGGCGAACATGCTGTCCGCGAGCGTGGACCGGGCCATGGTGCTGGCGGCCGCCGAGGTGATCGTCCTCGCCGACCACACCAAGCTCGGCGCGGCCGGCATGTTCCAGACCGTCGCCACCGAGACCATCACCCGCCTGGTCACCGACGAGCAGGCCACCGCGGACGACAGCACCGTCCGCGAGCTGGACGCGCTCGCCGACTGCGGGGTGCAGGTCGACCTGGCCCCGCTGGGCGCCGGCCCGGGCGGTGACGCCCCGGTGCACGGCACCGGCAGCGGCCCGATGCACCAGCCCCAGCCCGGCCCGATGGCCCGCCGCGGCGGCCCGCCCCCCGGCGGCGCCCCGCTGCCCGGCCAGCGCCGCCCCGGCGCGCACGGCGGGCCCGTCGCCCCGGGCGGCATGCCCGCCAGGCTGGCCGAACTGGGCCTGCCGCGCGGGCGCTGAGCCCGTACGGTTACGGTCCGCGGAAACGGGACCGGTCCGCACACCCCCGAGGGGCGTACGGACCGGTCCGGGGTCAGGGACGGTGTCAGTCCTTGATCTCGCAGAGCGCGGCGCCGCTGCTGACGCTCGCGCCGACCTCGGCCTTGAGGCCGGTGACGGTGCCCGCCTTGTGGGCGTTCAGCGGCTGCTCCATCTTCATCGCCTCCAGGACCACGATCAGCTCGCCCTCGGCGACGACCTGGCCCTCCTCCACGGCGACCTTGACGATGGTGCCCTGCATCGGCGAGGCCAGGGTGTCGCCGCTGACGGCCGAGCCGGCCTTCTTGGCGCCCACCCGGCGCTTCGCCTTGGCGGAGCCCGCCGCACCGGCCGCCGGGGCCGCCGTGACGCCCAGCGAGGACGGCAGCGAGACCTCGATCCGCTTGCCGCCGACCTCGACCACCACGGTCTCCCGGGTCTCGGCCTCCTCGCCGTCACCGGCCGCGCTGGCGAACGGCGGGATGGTGTTGTCGAACTCGGTCTCGATCCACCGGGTGAAGACCGTGAACGGCCCGTCGCCGCCGTGCACCTCGGGCGCGAACGCCGGGTCGGTGACGACCGCCCGGTGGAACGGGATGGCGGTGGCCATGCCCTCCACCTTGAACTCGGCCAGCGCGCGGCGGGCCCGCTCCAGGGCCTGCTTGCGGTCGCGGCCGCTGACGACCAGCTTGGCCAGCAGCGAGTCCCAGGCCGGGCCGATGACCGAGCCGGTCTCCACGCCCGAGTCCAGGCGCACGCCCGGGCCGGACGGCGGGGCGAACAGCGTCACGGTGCCGGGCGCGGGCAGGAAGTTCCGGCCCGGGTCCTCGCCGTTGATGCGGAACTCGAAGGAGTGGCCGCGGACCTCGGGGTCGCCGTAGCCGAGCTCCTCGCCGTCGGCGATCCGGAACATCTCGCGGACCAGGTCGAGGCCGGTGACCTCCTCGGTGACCGGGTGCTCCACCTGGAGACGGGTGTTGACCTCCAGGAAGGAGATCGTGCCGTCCAGCGCGACCAGGAACTCGCAGGTCCCGGCGCCCTCGTAGCCGGCCTCCTTCAGGATGGCCTTGGACGCCCGGTACAGCTCGGCGTTCTGCTCGGCGGTCAGGAACGGCGCGGGCGCCTCCTCGACCAGCTTCTGGTGGCGGCGCTGGAGCGAGCAGTCACGGGTGGAGACGACCACCACGTTGCCGTGCTTGTCGGCCAGGCACTGGGTCTCCACGTGCCGCGGGTTGTCCAGGTAGCGCTCGACGAAGCACTCGCCGCGGCCGAAGGCGGCGACGGCCTCGCGCACCGCGGACTCGTACAGCTCGGGGATCTCCTCCAGCGTGCGGGCGACCTTGAGGCCGCGTCCGCCGCCGCCGAAGGCCGCCTTGATGGCGACCGGCAGGCCGTGCTCCCGGGCGAAGACGACGACCTCGTCGGCGCCCGAGACCGGGTCCGGCGTGCCGGCCACCAGCGGGGCACCGGCCCGCTGGGCGACGTGCCGGGCGGTCACCTTGTCGCCGAGGTCGCGGATGGCCTGCGGCGGCGGGCCGATCCAGATCAGACCCGCGTCGAGGACGGCCTGGGCGAAGTCGGCGTTCTCCGACAGGAACCCGTAGCCGGGGTGGACGGCGTCCGCACCGGAGTCGGCGGCCGCCTTGAGGACCTTGGCGATGTCCAGGTAGCTGGTAGCGGGGGTGTCACCGCCCAGCGCGTAAGCCTCGTCGGCCGCGCGGACGTGCAGCGCATCCCGGTCCGGCTCGGCGTAGACGGCGACGCTGGCGATACCGGCGTCCGAGCAGGCACGGGCGACGCGGACAGCGATTTCCCCGCGGTTGGCGATGAGCACCTTGCGCACTGTGGCTCCCTTCTTGAACCTCGTTGAGTTTATGGATTCCTGGGCAGTACCGGCGAGTAGCCCCGGGTTGTGAACTATCCCACACGCTCGGTGATGGGTTTTCCGGGCCCGCGGGCGGCCCCGTGGACGACGTCGCAGGTCGGCGCCGGTCCGCCCGGATCGGCGGGGGCCACAGCGGGTGACCGGCCCGCGGCGCGGCGGGAGGGTGGCATGGGCCACAGTCTCGCGCGGGCCGCTCAAGCGGCGCCGGAGCGGGCGGCGGGCCGCCGCAGCGCCTCGGCCGTCACGTCGGCCGCCACCTCGACCATGTCCGGCCCGTACGCCTCCGGGTTGACCACCCGCAGGACGAGCGCGAAGGTGCCGTCCTGCCCGTACCTCCGGGCGAGTTCGCGGTGGTGCGCGACCAGGTAGCGCACCCCGGCCTGGTTGGCGGTGCCGGTCTGGCCGGAGACCAGGAACACCGGGCGGCCGCCGTCCGGGGTGGCGATCCGGGCGAGCAGGACGTGCGTCTCGTCCGGGCCGGCGGTGAAGTCCCGCTCGCCCACCACGAGGACGTTGCTGCCCGGGCCCGGCCCCGAGGTGATCAGCACGCCCGGCAGGCCCCAGGCGAGATGGGCGGCCATCCGCTCGTTGCTGACCGGACCGCCCAGGCACAGCTCGGTCTTGGCGCCCAGGCCGCGGTGCGCGGCGTCGTGGGCCACCAGCTCGGGCCGCGCCCCGCACTCCTCGACCAGCCCGGCCAGCCACATCAGCGCGTACGCGTCGCGCCGGGTCACGGTGTGGGCGTGCGAGCCCGTCCCGATGCTGCGCGGCACCACGATCAGGCACTCGCTGCCGCCCGGCAGTCCGAAGAACGCCCGCACCCGTTCGACCCTGCGGCGCCGCCGCAGCGCCTGGGCGAGCCAGCCGAGGCCGGCGCTGATCGCGCTGGCCACCAGGCCGAGCACCACGTTGAGCACGCTGTCGGTCATCTGCCGCGTCCCCTCCCCCCGTTCGAGACCGCGGTCAGCTTAGGGCCTGTCTCCTGGATCCTTGCCGGGTCCGCGACGCCGGGGCACACACCTCGCGGCGTTGTCGTCGGTCGCCAATGCTCCGCAGTGGCTCCCTCCTCCGCCTTGCGATGCGCGCACCCCAACGCCGCGGCCTGATCCGACAAAATCCAGGAGACAGGCCCTGGGCCACCGCCGCGGGCTCCGGCAGGTCAGTTCGCCCACAGGTCCGTGATGCGCACGTCGAGGTCGGCGAGCAGCCGGCGCAGCAGCGGCAGGGAGAGGCCGATGACGTTGCCCGGGTCGCCGTCGATGCCGTCGATGAAGGGCGCGGAGCGGCCGTCCAGGGTGAACGCCCCGGCCACGTACAGCGGTTCGCCGGAGGCCACGTACGCGGCGATCTCGGCGTCGTCCGGGGTGCCGAAGCGGACGGTGGTGGAGGCGGTGGCCGAGGACTGCCGGCCGGTCGCGGTGTCGATCACGCAGTGGCCGGTGCGCAGCACGCCGGAACGCCCGCGCATCGACTGCCAGCGGGCCAGCGCCTCGGTGGCGTCCGCGGGCTTGCCGAGGGCCCGGCCGTCCAGTTCCAGGACGGAGTCGCAGCCGATCACCAGCTCGCCGTCGGCGAGTTCGGCGGCGACGGCCTTGGCCTTGGCCTCGGCCAGGACGAGGGCGAGCTCGGCGGGGGTGGCGGCGGTGATCGCGTCCTCGTCGACGCCGCTGACCACCACGCGCGGGTCGAGGCCCGCCTGGCGCAGCAGCCCGAGGCGGGCGGGGGAGGCGGAGGCGAGGACGAGGGGGCGCTGGTCGGTCATGTCCACCAGCGTAGGGGGTGCCGGTGTCCGCCGTTCGGGTGAACGGCTCAGGTGAAGGAGCGGGAGATCATGATCAGCACGGCGCCGACCAGCACGAGGGCGGCGAGCACCTTGCCGGCCCGCTGCATCCGCTCCTGCATCCGACGGGCCTCGGGCGAGGGCTCGTCACGGGGGTCTGACCAGAGCACCCGTCCAGAGTGCGCCGCGCGGGGGTGCGGGCGCCTGAGTATCCGTACTCAGGTTTCGGGCAAAGCGGGCGCCGGGCGCCCGGTACGGCACGGAGGGGGAGGGCGGCGGGGCCGTCCTCCCCCTCCACGCCGCGGAGTTCAGTGCGCCCAGCCCGAGGTCCGCCAGGCGTTCGGGCCCGGACGGGCGGCGAGACGGAGCCGGCGGGCGCGGTCGCCCCAGGGGGAGTCCGGGCCGGCGCCGGCCCTGCGGGCCGCCTCGGCGGCGGCCTGTGCGGCGGCGGCCCGGGCCTGGACCACCGCCAGGACGGTGGCCAGCTCCTCGGGGGTCGGCTGCCCGTGCAGCACGTGGATCGACATGGCTGGTTCTCTCCCGACAGGGACGGGGCCTACAGGGGGATGTTGCCGTGCTTCTTCGGCGGCAGCACCTCGCGCTTGCCGCGCAGCGCCCGCAGGCCGCGGACGATGTGCCGGCGGGTCTCGCTCGGCGCGATCACCGCGTCCACGTAGCCGCGTTCGGCGGCCAGGTAGGGGTTCAGCAGGGTTTCCTCGTACGAGGCGATCAGCTCGGCCCGCTTCTCCTCGGCGGTGCCGGCCGCCTCGGCCTCGGCGATCTCCCGGCGGTGCAGGATGTTGACCGCGCCCTGCGCGCCCATCACGGCGATCTGCGCGGTCGGCCAGGCCAGGTTGAGGTCGGCGCCCAGGTGCTTGGAGCCCATGACGTCGTAGGCGCCGCCGAAGGCCTTGCGGGTGATCACGGTGATCAGCGGGACGGTGGCCTCGGCGTAGGCGTAGATCAGCTTGGCGCCGCGCCGGATGATGCCGTCCCACTCCTGCTCGGTGCCGGGCAGGAAGCCGGGCACGTCCACGAAGGTCAGCACCGGGACGTTGAAGGAGTCGCAGGTGCGGATGAAGCGGGCGGCCTTCTCGCTGGCGTTGATGTCCAGGCAGCCGGCCAGGTCCATCGGCTGGCTGCCGACGATGCCGACGGACTGGCCCTCGACCCGGCCGAAGCCGGTGATGATGTTGCCCGCGAACAGCGGCTGGGTCTCCAGGAACTCGCCGTCGTCGACGATGTGCTCGATCACCTTGCGCATGTCGTACGGCTGGTTCGCCGAGTCCGGCACGATGGTGTCGAGTTCGAGGTCCTGCGCTGTGACGGTGAGGTCGGCCTGCTCGGGGTAGGACGGCGGGTCGCTCAGGTTGTTGGAGGGCAGGTACGAGAGCAGGCTCTTGACGTACTCGATCGCCTCCTTCTCGTCCGCGGCCAGGTAGTGGGCGTTGCCCGACTTGGTGTTGTGGGTGCGCGCGCCGCCCAGCTCCTCCATCGCGACGTCCTCGCCGGTGACGGTCTTGATCACGTCGGGGCCGGTGATGAACATGTGCGAGGTCCGGTCGGCCATCACCACGAAGTCGGTGATCGCGGGGGAGTACACCGCGCCGCCCGCGCAGGGGCCCATGATCAGCGAGATCTGCGGGATGACGCCGGAGGCGTGCACGTTGCGGCGGAAGATCTCGCCGTACAGGCCGAGCGAGACCACGCCCTCCTGGATCCGGGCGCCGCCGGAGTCGTTGATGCCGATGACCGGGCAGCCGGTCTTCAGCGCGAAGTCCATCACCTTGACGATCTTCTCGCCGAAGACCTCGCCGAGCGAGCCGCCGAAGACGGTGAAGTCCTGGGCGAACACGGCGACCTGGCGGCCGTCCACGGTGCCGTAGCCGGTCACCACGCCGTCGCCGTACGGCCGGTTCCTCTCCTGGCCGAAGTTGGTCGAGCGGTGCCGGGCGAACTCGTCGAACTCCACGAAGGAGTCCTCGTCCAGCAGTTCCACGACCCGTTCACGGGCGGTCAGCTTGCCCTTGGCGTGCTGCTTCTCCACGGCCTTGGACGAGCCGGAGTGCACCGCCTCGTCCAGCCTGCGCCGCAGGTCGGCGAGCTTGCCGGCGGTGGTGTGGGGGTCGTACGGCGCCTCGGTCATCCGGTGGCTCTCCCTGATCCATGGCCGCGACCTGTTTCGAGTGCGCGCGGGGCCGGGTGGTGGGCCCGCGCATGAGGGCAGGGCGGCGCTACGAACTACCGCTGGGTAGCGTAGCCAGCGCGGAGGGCTATCCGGCACGTCCCGGCGTCATGACCATCGACACAGTTCTGTTGACGGGTGTTCTGCGGGACGATGGGGCGGCCTACGTCCCGGACCCGCTCTAGGGTTTTCCCATGACCGCACCCGAGACCCCCCGCCGCAGCGGACTGCGCGGCTTCGGCCACGCCGGACCGTCGCCCTGGACCGACCTGGACCGTCCGCCGCTGGACGAGGAGGCGCTGCGCCGCGACCTGCTCGTCCCGGGCGGCCTGTGGACCTCCCTGGACGTCGTCGCCGAGACCGGCTCCACCAACAGCGACCTCGCCGCCCGGGCCGCGGCGGGCGCCGGGCAGGGCGCGGTGCTGGTGGCCGAGGCGCAGAGCGCCGCCCGCGGCCGGCTGGACCGGCGGTGGACCGCACCGCCCCGCTCCGGGCTGTTCCTGTCCCTGCTGCTGCGCCCCGAGGAGGTGCCGGTCGAGCGGTACGGCTGGCTGCCGATCCTGGTCGGGGTGGCCGCGGCCAGCACGCTGGGCCGGGTCGCCGGGGTCGAGGTCGGGCTGAAGTGGCCCAACGACCTCCAGACGGAGATCGACGGCGCGGAGCGCAAGCTCGGCGGCGTCCTCACCGAGCTGGCCGGCGGCGCGGTGGTGGTCGGCATGGGCCTCAACGTCTCGCTGCGCGCGGAGGAGCTGCCCGTCCCCACCGCCGCCTCGCTCGCGCTGGCCGGCGCCACGACCACCGACCGGGGCACCCTGCTGCGCGCCCTGCTGCGCGAACTCGCCGAGCTGTACCGGGAGTGGACGGCCGCCGCGGGCGACCCGCACGCCAGCGACCTGCTGCGCGCCTACGTGGACCGCTGCACCACGCTCGGCCGCCAGGTGAAGGTGCACCTGCCGGGCGACCGCGAGCTGGTCGGCGAGGCCGTCGCGGTGGACGGCGACGGGCGGCTGGTGGTCCGCACACCCGACGGCGTACGCCGGGCGGTCGGCGCGGGCGACGTCGTCCACGTACGCCCCGAGCCCCGCTGAACGGCACTCTTCACCTCTCCTTGACCCGGGCTGATGCCCCGGATCCGACGATTCCGTGCGAACATTCCACCTGGCAGCGGTGTGAGGCGCGCCACTGCCCGCCCGGGTGGCGGAGTGCGCGCCCGGACAGGTAGGACACGAGGCGAGTGCGGCGATCGCACGGGGACGGACCGGTGGCAGAGGACGGCAGCAGCGGCGCGACGGCGGGCAGCAACGACCCCACGGTCGCGCTCGAACTGGAGCGCCTGATCCTGGACGCGCCGCGCCGCTACACCCCGTACCAGGCCGCGCGCGCCGCCGACGTCCCGATGGAGCTGGCCACCCGCTTCTGGCGCGCCATGGGCTTCCCGGACATCGGGCAGTCCCGGGCGCTCACCGACGGCGACGTGATCGCGCTGCGGCGGCTGGCCGGCCTGGTCGAGTCCGGGCTGCTCAGCGAGTCGATGGCGATCCAGGTGGCCCGCTCCACCGGCCAGACCACGGCCCGGCTGGCCGGCTGGCAGATGGACACCTTCCTGGAGAATCTCACCCAGGCCGTCGAGCCCGGGCTGACCCGCGCCGACGTCGCGTACCCGCTGGTCGAGCTGCTGCTGCCGGAGCTGGAGCAGTTCCTGGTGTACGTCTGGCGGCGCCAGCTGGCGGCCGTCACCGGCCGGGTGGTGCAGGCCGCCGAGGACCACGAGATCACCAGCGGGCGGCTCGCCGTCGGCTTCGCCGACCTGGTCGGCTTCACCCGGCTGTCCCGGCGGCTGGAGGAGGAGGAGCTCGGCGAGCTGGTCGAGACCTTCGAGAACACCTGCTCGGACCTGATCGCCGGCCAGGGCGGCCGGGTGATCAAGACGCTCGGCGACGAGATCCTCTACGTCTCCGAGGACCCGGCGACCGCCGCCGAGATCGCGCTGAGCCTGATCGAGGCGCTGGCCGGGGACGACACCATCCCGCCGCTGCGGGTCGGCATGGCCTTCGGCACGGTCACCTCGCGGATGGGCGACGTCTTCGGCACCACCGTCAACCTGGCGAGCCGGCTCACCTCGATCGCGCCCAAGGACGCGGTGCTGATCGACGGCGAGTTCGCCGCCGCGCTGGAGCAGAACGGCAGCGTCGCCCCGGCCGACGCGGAGGGGCCCGGCCTGGCCGAGGCGCTGTCGGCCGCGGCCGGGATGCCCGCCTCCGGGCTGCCGATCCCGGGACCGGACGCCGGGGCGCGGTTCCACCTGCAGCCGATGTGGCGGCGGCCGGTGCGGGGGCTCGGCCTGGTCGAGCCGTGGCTGCTCACCCGGCGGCTGAAGGCCGAGTAGCGCCTGCGCGCGGGGCTGTATGCGGCGGTGGCCGTAGGCGGGTGGCGGCCGTACGCGGTGGTGGCCGTACGCGGGTGGCGCGCGTACGGCGGGCCCGCGCGGGGAAGACGCATCCGGTGGACGTACGGGGACGCGCGCTTCGGCCGTCCGCGGGCAGACGCATGCGGTGACGGCGTTCGTGGGCACGCTTCCCCACGGCGGACGGGCGGTTGCGGGTGCTGAACGGTTGAAACCCGTACGTTCTGCTGCGGGTCCGCCCGGGCAAACGGGGCATAAGCGAACGAAACCGCCCTAGTCTTGGTGCAAGCGGCCGGTCGGGTGCGGCCGGCCGACGGGGGTCCGGCAGGACCGAGCACAGGGAGCGAGGCGAGCCGGTGAGCAGCGAGGCGATCATGACGGACCGCGACTGCGACTGCGGCGGCTCGCGGCACTCCGACCCGCTGCCCGACCTGAGGCTGCAGTCCGTGGTCGAGCTGGCCCAGGACATGGCCGCCGCGCTCACCCCGCTGGAGGCCGTCCGGGCCGCCGCCGCCCGGGCCACCGAGGCGCTCGGCGCCACCATGGCCGCCGTCTCGGTCTGGGACCGCGAGTCCGGCCGGCTGCGGGTGCTGGTCAACCACGGCGACCTCGCCCCGGGCGAGGAGGAGCTGCCCGAGGACGAGTCGTACCCGGTCGCCGACTTCCCCGAGATCGTCACGTACCTGGAGGAGCGCTGGACCACCGGGCGGCTGCCGCGCGCCTGGCTGCAGAGCGCCGAGAACAGCGTGCAGCACGCCGGGCACGCCCACCCGACGGCCGGCGCGTACTGCCAGGAGCGCGCCGCGGCGCTGCGCCGGCGCGGGCGGGCCTGCTGCGTGGTCGCGCCGGTCGTGCTGCACGGCCAGGCCTGGGGCGAGCTGTACCTCGCCCGGTCGGCCGGGATGCCCGAGTTCACCGAGGCCGACGCCGACTACGCGACCCTGCTCGCCGCCCAGGTCTCCGCCGGGCTGGCGCAGACCGAGCGCCTCGCCGACCTGCGCAGGCTCGCCTTCTCCGACCCGCTCACCGGCCTGGCCAACCGGCGCGCCGTCGACGCCCGGCTGGAGAGCGCGCTGGAGGCGCACAACCGGGACAACACCGTGGTCTCCCTGGTGGTCTGCGACGTCAACGGGCTGAAGCGGGTCAACGACCAGCTCGGCCACGAGATGGGCGACCGGCTGCTGGAGCGGTTCGCCCACCAGCTCTCGCTGGCCGCCGCCAAGCTCCCCGGCAGCCTCGCCGCCCGGCTCGGCGGCGACGAGTTCTGCCTGCTCGTGGAGGGGCAGAAGGCCGACGAGGTGGTCTCCGTCGCCGAGGAGCTGTGCGCCCGGGCGCTCGCGCTCTCCGAGGGCGAGGGCGTGGCCTGCGGGGTCGCCTCCACCGGGGACTCGATCGGGCCCGTCACCACCCCCGACCGGCTGTTCCGGCTCGCCGACGCCGCCCAGTACCGGGCCAAGGCCGCCCGGGCCGCCCACCCCGTCGTCGCCGGGCGCAGCCACGGCCCCGGCTTCTCGCCCGACCCCACCGTGCTGCTCGCCGACGCCGCCGACCCGCACCACCGGGCGGACGGGCGGCGCGGGCCGAACGGCCGGGCCGGGGCGGGCGACCGGCGGCGGTTCCGCGGCGCCGCCCACAGCGCCGACCCGGGGCAGCTGCTCACCGCCGTGCTCGCCTCCCTCGACCAGGCCGCCACGGCCCGGGCCGTCCACCCCGCGGACACCCTCGGCAAGCTGGTCGTCGTCGCCGAGGCCTCCGCCCGGCTGCTGGACGCCGTCGGCTGGTGGGTCTCGTACGTCCCGCCCGGCTCCCACCTCATGCGCACCGCCCAGCACGCCGTCTACCGGATGACCAGCGGCCCCAGCAGCGTCCGCGCGGAGACCCAGCGGGCCCAGATCGAGGCCCCCGACGCGGTCTTCGACCTCCGGCACTACCCGATGACCCGCCGCGCCGTCCGCGGCGGCTCCTTCGCGCTGCGGGCGGGCGCGGCCGGCAACGACCCGGCGGAGGAGGCCATGCTCGTCGTCTCCGGCTACCGGGGCATGGTGGCCGCGGGCGGCCAGAACCCGGCCGGTGGCTGGCTGGTGGAGCTCTTCGCCGACGACGCGACGCTGCCGCTGGGGCAGGCCGCCTCCGCCATGCGCGCCCTGGTCTCGGTCGCCCTGGCGGGGCCGGCCTCGCCGCCGGTGGTCTGAGGGACCGGCCGCGGTGGTGGCCGTCCGCTGGTTCAGGCGCCGGAACCGCCGCCGGCGGACGGCGGGTTGAGGGCCCGCAGGGCGGCGTCGACCAGGCGGTCGGCGTGCTCGTGGGTGAGCGGGCCGAGCCGGTACTGCCAGCGGTAGTAGAGCGGGCCGTAGACGATTTCGACGGCCAGGTCGAGGTCGGTGTCGCGGGCGATCTGGCCGGCCTCGCGGGCGCTGCGGAGGCGGTCGCGGGTGACGGCCAGCAGGGGGTCCAGCAGGCGGGTGCGGTGCTCGGCCTGCAGTGCCGGGTCGTTGAGGATCTCCGCCATGATCGCCCGGTAGGTGCGGTCGGTGTCCGGGTCGGCCAGCTCGTCGCTGGTGGGGCGCAGGACGGCGCGGAGGTCGGCGGCGAGGTCGCCGGTGTCGGGGAGCGCGATGCCGCCCTCGTGCTCGCCGGCGGCGAGGAAGGCGTCGAAGACCACGGCGCCCTTGGAGGGCCACCACCGGTAGATGGTCTGCTTGCCGACGCCGGCCCGGGCGGCGATCGCCTCGATGGTCAGCCTGCCGTAGCCGATCTCGGCGACGAGTTCGGTGGTGGCGGCGAGGACGGCGGCGTGCGCGCGCTCGCTGCGTCGGGCGGGGTCGGGAGCTGTTCTGGAGGCCATGGAAAAAATTCTATGCGAAACAACGAGACGAGACGTATTGTCTTCCCATGCCATCGCGAGACGGATCGTCTCGTCTCATCCCCCGTTCCCCGGAGGTGCCCGTGAACCGCCCGCCTGCACACATCCTGATGGTCTCCATTCCCGCTCATGGGCATGTCAACCCCAGTCTCGCGGTGATCACCGAGCTGGTCGCCCGGGGCCACCGGGTCAGCTACGTCAACGACCCCTCCTTCCGGGAGGTCGTCGAGTCCACCGGCGCGACCTTCGTCCCGTACCCGACCAAGCTGCCGCTCACCGACGACCCGGCCGGCTGGCCGTCGGACCTGGTGGCGATCCAGGAGCTGTTCCTGGACGACACGCTGTCGATGTGGCCCGTCCTGCTGGAGGCCTTCGAGGACGACCGCCCCGACCTGGTGCTCTACGACATCGGCGGCTTCGCCGGGCGGGCGCTCGGCGAGCGGCTGGGCGTGCCGGTGGTGCAGCTGTCGCCCGCCTTCGTCGGCTGGGAGGGCTTCGAGGAGGACCTCGCGGCGATGTTCGAGCCGATGCGCAACGGCCCGGGCGGCCCCGAGCACTACCGCCGGTACGCCGACTGGCTGGTCGAGGCGGGCGCGGTGCAGCGCGACGTGGAGGGCTTCAAGAACCGCCCCGAGCGGTGCGTCGCGCTCGTCCCACGCGCCCTCCAGCCCAACGTCGACCGGGTCGACGAGCGGCGGATCAGCTTCGTCGGGCCCTGTTTCGGCGACCGCGCCCACCAGGGCGAGTGGCAGCGGCCGGCCGGCGCCGAGAAGGTGCTGCTGGTCTCGCTCGGCTCGGCCTTCACCCACCAGCCCGCCTTCTACCGGGCCTGCGTGGAGGCCTTCGGCGACCTGCCGGGCTGGCACACCGTGCTCCAGGTCGGCAAGCACACCGACCTGGCCGAGCTCGGCGAGGTGCCGGACACCGTCGAGGTGCACCGGTGGGTGCCCCAGCTGTCGGTGCTCTCCCAGGCGGACGCCTTCGTCACCCACGCGGGCATGGGCGGCTCCAGCGAGGGGCTGTTCCACGCCGTGCCGATGATCGCGGTGCCGCAGGCCGCCGACCAGTTCGCCAACGCGGACGCCCTGGTCGGCCTCGGCGTCGCCCGCCGGCTGGACACCGAGCAGGCCACCGCAGAGGCGCTGCGCGCCGCCCTGCTGGAGCTGACCGGCGACCCGGCGGTGGCCGAGCGGCTGGCCGAGCTGTCCGCCGCCGGCCGGGCCGAGGGCGGCACCACCCGGGCCGCGGACCTGATCGAGGCCGAGCTGCGCGTGTCGTGACGCCGCCCGTGCCGTGATGCGGGGGGCGATAGGGGGCCGCGGTGTGCGGCGCCGATCCGGAGGGCGGAGAATCCGGATGGCGAGCACCTGTTGTCATATCTTCATTCACCTGATGAGATGGTGTATATGGATATGCACAGTGCTGTGGCCCCCGACGCTCCGCTGGTCCTGGTCGGCAAGGCCGACGTCGGTGCCGAGGACGTCCTGGCCGTCGCCCGGGGGAACGCCCGGGTCGAGATCGGTCCCGACGCGCTGGCCGAGATGGCGGCCGCCCGTGCGCGGATCGACGCCCTCGCGGCCGAGCCGCGCCCCGTCTACGGCGTGTCGACCGGCTTCGGCGCGCTCGCCGTGCGCCACATCAGCCCCGAGCTGCGCGCCCAGCTGCAGCGGTCGCTGGTGCGCTCGCACGCCGCCGGCATGGGGCCGGCGGTCGAGCGCGAGGTGGTCCGCGCGCTGGTGTTCCTGCGGATGAAGACGCTGGCCTCCGGCCGTACCGGCGTCCGGCCGCTGGTCGCGCAGACCATGGCCGCCCTGCTCAACGCGGGCATCACCCCGGTGGTGCGGGAGTTCGGCTCGCTCGGCTGCTCCGGCGACCTCGCGCCGCTCTCGCACTGCGCGCTGGTCCTGATGGGCGAGGGCACCGCCACCGGCCCGGACGGCGTGGAGAAGCCCGCCGCCGAGCTGCTCGCCGCCGCCGGGATCGAGCCCGTCGAGCTGCTGGAGAAGGAGGGCCTCGCCCTCATCAACGGCACCGACGGCATGCTCGGCATGCTGGTGATGGCCATCGCCGACCTCCAGCGGCTGTTCACCACCGCCGACATCACCGCCGCGATGAGCCTGGAGGCGCTGCTCGGCACCGACAAGGTGCTCGCCCCCGAGCTGCACGCCCCGATCCGCCCGCACCCGGGCCAGGCGCTGAGCGCCGCCAACATGCTCGCCGTCCTCAAGGACTCCGGCCTCACCGGCCACCACCAGGACGACGCCCCGCGGGTCCAGGACGCCTACTCGATCCGCTGCGCCCCGCAGGTGGCCGGCGCCGGCCGGGACACCCTGGCGCACGCCCAGCTGGTCGCCGCGCGCGAGCTGGCCGCCTCGGTCGACAACCCGGTGGTGCTGCCGGACGGTCGGGTGGAGTCCAACGGCAACTTCCACGGCGCCCCGGTCGCGTACGTGCTGGACTTCCTCGCCATCGCCGCCGCCGACCTCGGCTCGATCTCCGAGCGCCGCACCGACCGGCTGCTCGACAAGGCCCGCTCGCACGGCCTGCCGGCCTTCCTGGCCGACGACCCGGGCGTGGACTCCGGCCTGATGATCGCCCAGTACACCCAGGCGGCGCTGGTCAGCGAGAACAAGCGGCTCGCCGTCCCGGCCTCGGTCGACTCGATCCCGTCCTCCGCGATGCAGGAGGACCACGTGTCGATGGGCTGGTCGGCCGCGCGCAAGCTGCGCCAGGCGGTGGCCAACCTCGGCCGCATCCTGGCCGTCGAACTGACCGCCTCCGCCCGCGCGCTGGAGATCCGCCGGCAGGCCGACGGGGCCGGCGGGCTCGCCCCGGCCACCGCGGCCGCGCTGGCCGCCGCCCGCGAGGCGGGGGTCGGCGGCGCCGGCCGCGACCGCTTCCTCTCGCCGGACCTGGAGGCCGCCGCCGAACTGGTCGCCTCCGGCGAGCTGGTGCGCGCGGTCGAGCGGGTCACCGGCCCGCTGGCCTGACGTCCGTCCGACCGGGCCGATGGCGCCGCCGCGGGGTGACGGGGACTCAGTCCCAGTCGTCGCTCCGTGGCGAGCGCTCCCCGCGGCCCCCGCGGTTGCGCAGCTCGCCCAGGGCGGCGGCCAGGTTGACCCCGACGATGCCCGCCCAGCAGACCACCAGGCCGGCGAAGCCGCCGCTCTCCGGACTGCCCGCGATCGCCGTCAGCGGGACGCCGATGACCAGCGAGGTCACCGCGAGCCCGGCGTTGGAACGCTTGCCGAAGCCCGGACGACGGGGGTGGCCCCGGTGCCGGAAACGCGGCTCGTCGTCGTCCAGCCGCTTGGCCACCGAGCGCTCGACCCGGGCGTCCAGACGGGCGTCGAGCCGCCTCATGAAGGAGTCGACGAGTTCGTCCTCGTACTCCTTGCCGAGCTCCTTGCGGGCCTGGAGGGTGGCGTCGAGGTCGCGCCGCAGTTCGTCCTGACGAGTGTCCATAGGACCAGAGTGGGGCCGCGGGGGCGTCCGGTCCATCCGTTCGCGGGAGGAATCCGGGCGGGCTCAGGGAGAAATCAGGGTTGCCCCGCCCCGGCCCGGGTCTGTCCGACCCCGGCCCGGGTTTGCCCGATCCCGGCTCAGGTCTGTCCGACCCCGGCCCACCCGGCCCGGACCACCGCCGGGCCGTCCGACCCGCGGGGCGTCCCAGCGGACGTCCCGCCGTACGAGACGTCTTTGCCAGGCGCCGCCCGCTCCTGCACAGTCGTCGTCCGAACCGCACGCACCCGGAGGTACCGCTGATGACCGCCACCGACGAGGCCGGCAGCGTCGGCCCCTCCGCCCGGCTGCTCCAGCTCTTCGAGGGGCACCGGCTGACGCCGACCCAGCGCCGGATCGCCCACTCGCTGGTGCGGCACGCCACCGAGGCGCCGTTCCTGTCCAGCGTGGAGGTCGCCGAACTCGCGGGCGTCAGCCAGCCGTCCGTCACCCGCTTCGCGGTCGCGCTCGGCTACGACGGCTACCCGGCGCTGCGCAAACAGCTGCGCGAACTCGGCGGCGGCGAACCGGCCGCGCCGGAGACCCCGGACGACGCGGTGCGCAACGAGCACCAGCAGGCCGTCCTCGCCGAGATCGCCCACCTGCGCCACCTCGCCGAACTCCTCGCCGACCCGGAGCCGATCATCCGGGCCGCCCGGCTGCTCGCCGCCTCCCGCCCGCTGCCGGTGCTCGGCCTGCGGGCCGCCTCGGCGCAGGCGCGCGGCTTCGCCTACTTCGCGTCCAAGGTGCACCCGGACATCCGGCTGCTGGACGAGGGCGGCAGCATGCTCACCGACCGGCTGGAGCAGGCCCGGGCGGCCGGTGCCAGCGCGCTGCTCTGCTTCGCCCTGCCGCGCTACCCGCGGGAGCTGATGGACGCGCTGACGGTGGCCCGCGAGTGCGGGCTGACGGTGCTCACCGTCGCCGACAGCGCCTTCGCGCCGGTCGCCAAGCTGTCCGACCTGATGCTGCCGGCCGCCGTCGGCACCGGGCTGGTCTTCGACACCGCGTGCGCGCCGATGATGCTCGGCCGGGTGCTGCTGCAGTCCATGTGCGACGAACTCCCGGGTGCGGAGGCCCGGTTGGAGGCGATCGAGCAGTCGGCGGCGGCGCGCGGACTCTTCCTGGAATAACCGCGGCCCGCGGCGGCGGGGGAGTAGCCGCCACGAACCCGGGCATCCCCCCTGCAGGGGGTGCCGCCCATGCGCGTGATCCACGAGATGAAGTTCGTCGCCCGCCTCTCCTCGGGTGCCGACGAATGGTCCTGCCCCACCTGCGGACGCCGCGTCACCCTGCGGCGCCTGCCCGAACCCGAACTGACCGTCCTCGACCCGGGCGACGAGTCCGCCGTCCACGTCGGCGTCATCGAACCCGACGCCCGCGCCGCCGCGGCCGCCGAGAAGTACGGCCTCGGCCCCGTCCAGAACATCCCCCGCCCGCCCTCCCCGCCCACCCCCGACGCCGACGACCGCCGCTGGCTCGCCGAGATCGGCATCGACTGGGACGGCGGCGACGCCGCGGCGTGACTCAGGCGCGCGGCGCGTACAGCGGAAGGCCGGAGGTGTCCAGCTCGGCGGGCAGCGGTGCGGGCAGCGGGACGGGCTCGCCGTACTTGCCGAGCAGGATGCCCTGGTACGCCCCGTCGCGGGGGTGGGTGTGGAGCGCCCAGGTGCCGTTGCGAGGGTCGAGTGCGAGCAGGGCCGGGGCGCCGGCGCTCGCGTACCAGTCCGTCTTGGTGGAGATGGCCTTCACGCCCTCCGAGTTGGAGATCACCTCGACGACGAGGGCCGCCTCGTGGGGGTCGGCGAGCCACCGGTCGTCGTTCTCCCAGTCGACGGGGAGGACGATCAGGTCGGGCGTGGCGTAGTCCTCGTCGTTGCCCGGCATGTAGATGGACGACACCTCGTAGGCGCCCAGGTCGGCGGGCAGTCGGGGGTCCAGCTGGATGCGCAGCCGTCGGACGGTTCCCGCGTGCTTGCCGCGAGGGGTCGGGGACATCACCAGGGTTCCTCCGATGATCTGGACGCGAAGTCCCGTGCTCTCCTCGATCTCCTCCGCCGCATCCCGGAGTCTGCCGGGCCGCACGGTGATGGCCGTCATCGTGTCCTCCGCTCTCTGGTGCTGGGCCGAGTGGCTGGTGTCCGCCGGGTTCAGGCTAGCGCGCCAAGTGGGCCGGTGCCGGGGCTGATCGGATGCCTTCGGGGTCTGGTCGAAAGCCGACTGTTTAGTTATATTCAATCGAACATAGCTTGAATGAATCCATCCGCAGGGAGGCCGTGACTATGGTGCAGCAGCAGGCGAGCGGGCCGCGAGAGGTGCGCGCGGCGCGGGGGACGGGGCTGACGGCGCAGGGGTGGCAGCAGGAGGCCGCCCTGCGGATGCTGATGAACAACCTCGACCCGGAGGTGGCCGAGCACCCGTCGAAGCTGGTGGTGTACGGCGGGACGGGCAAGGCGGCGCGGGACTGGCGGTCCTTCGACGCCATGGTGCGGACGCTGGAGGGGCTGAAGCAGGACGAGACCATGCTGGTCCAGTCCGGGCGGCCGGTCGGCGTGATGCAGACCCACGAGTGGGCGCCGCGGGTGCTGATCGCCAACTCCAACCTGGTCGGCGACTGGGCCAACTGGGAGGAGTTCCGCCGGCTGGAGAGCCTCGGGCTCACCATGTACGGGCAGATGACCGCCGGCTCGTGGATCTACATCGGCACCCAGGGCATCCTCCAGGGCACCTACGAGACCTTCGCGGCCGTTGCCGGCAAGCGCTACAACGGTTCGCTGGAGGGCACCATCACCCTCACCGCCGGCCTCGGCGGGATGGGCGGCGCCCAGCCGCTGGCCGTCACCATGAACGGCGGCGTGGCGATCTGTATCGACTGCGACCCGTCCCGGATCGCCCGCCGGATCGAGCACCGCTACCTGGACGTCGAGGCCAAGGACCTCTCCCACGCGCTGGAGCTGGCCACCGCCGCCCGCGACAAGAAGCAGCCGCTCTCCATCGGCGTGCTGGGCAACGCCGCCGAGCTGGTCCCGCAGCTGCTCGCGATGGACGCGCCGATCGACATCGTCACCGACCAGACCAGCGCCCACGACCCGCTGGCCTACCTGCCGGTCGGCGTCGCCTTCGAGGACATGGCGGACTACGCCGCCGCCAAGCCCGCCGAGTTCACCCAGCGCGCCCGCGAGTCGATGGCCGCGCACGTCGAGGCGATGGTCGGCTTCCTGGACCGCGGCGCCGAGGTCTTCGACTACGGCAACTCGATCCGCGGCGAGGCCCAACTGGCCGGGTACGACCGCGCGTTCGCCTTCCCCGGCTTCGTCCCGGCGTACATCCGCCCGCTGTTCTGCGAGGGCAAGGGCCCGTTCCGCTGGGCGGCGCTGTCCGGGGACCCGCAGGACATCCACAAGACCGACAAGGCCGTCCTCGACCTCTTCCCGGAGAACGAGTCGCTGGCCCGCTGGATCAAGCTGGCCCAGGAGAAGGTGCACTTCCAGGGCCTGCCGGCGCGCATCTGCTGGCTCGGCTACGGCGAGCGCGACAAGGCCGGCGAGCGCTTCAACGACATGGTCGCCTCCGGTGAGCTGTCCGCCCCGATCGTGATCGGCCGCGACCATCTGGACTGCGGCTCGGTGGCCTCCCCGTACCGGGAGACCGAGGCGATGCTGGACGGCTCCGACGCGATCGCCGACTGGCCGCTGCTCAACGCCATGGTCAACGTCGCCTCCGGCGCCTCCTGGGTCTCCATCCACCACGGCGGCGGCGTCGGCATCGGCCGCTCGATCCACGCCGGCCAGGTCACCGTCGCCGACGGCACCGCGCTGGCCGGGGAGAAGATCCGCCGGGTGCTCACCAACGACCCGGGCATGGGCGTCATCCGGCACGTGGACGCCGGCTACGACCGGGCCACCGAGGTCGCCGCCGAGCGCGGTGTCCGCGTCCCGATGGGCGAGCTGTGACGCTTCCGTCGTTCGAAGAGATGTGGGCGGAGCTGCTCCCCGTGGGCCGCTCCGCCGCCTCCGGCGGCTACCGCCGCTTCGCCTGGAACTCCGCCGACGCCGAGTGCCGCGCCTGGTTCGAGCAGCAGGCCCGCAGCCGCGGCCTGGCGTACGAGCTGGACCGCAACGGCAACCAGTGGGCCTGGCTGGGCGATCCGACCGCCGGCGGCGCGGTCGTCACCGGCTCGCACCTGGACTCCGTCCCGGACGGCGGCGCCTTCGACGGCCCGCTCGGCGTGGTCTCCTCCTTCGCCGCGCTGGACGAACTGCGCTCCCGCGGCGCGGAGTTCAGCAGGCCCCTGGCGATCGTCAACTTCGGCGACGAGGAGGGCGCCCGGTTCGGCGTGGCCTGCATCGGCTCCCGGCTGACCGCCGGGGTGCTCTCCCCGGAGCAGGCGTACGGGCTGCGCGACGCCGACGGCGTCCGGCTGCCCGACGCGATGGAGAAGGCCGGCTACGACCCCACCGCGATCGGCGCGGACGAGGACCGGCTGGCCCGGATCGGCGCCTTCGTCGAGCTCCACGTCGAGCAGGGCCGCTGCCTCGCCGAGGGGCAGCCGGTCGGTGTGGCCGGGGCGATCTGGCCGCACGGCCGCTGGCGGTTCGACTTCCACGGCGAGGCCAACCACGCCGGCACCACCCGGATCGAGGACCGCCGCGACCCGATGCTGACCTACGCCAACACCGTGCTGGCGGCCCGCAAGAAGGCGAAGCAGGCGGGCGCGCGGGCCACCTTCGGCAAGGTCGCGGTCGAGCCCAACGGCACCAACGCGATCGCCTCGCTGGTGCGCGGCTGGCTGGACTCCCGGGCGGCCGACGAGCGCACCCTCACCGAGCTGGTCGAGGCGATCGAGCGGGCCGCCGCCGAGCGCGGCGAGCGCGACGGCGTCCGGGTCGAGCTGACCCGCGAGTCCTACACCCCGGTGGTGGACTTCGACGGGCCGCTGCGCGACCGGCTGGCCAAGCTGCTGGACGCCCCGGTGCTGCCCACCGGCGCGGGACACGACGCCGGCATCCTGGCTTCGGCGATCCCGACCGCCATGCTGTTCGTGCGCAACCCCACCGGCGTCTCCCACTCCCCGGCCGAGCACGCCGAGCAGGCCGACTGCCTGGCCGGGGTCGCCGCCCTCGCCGACGTACTGGAGGACCTGGCGTGTCAGTGACCCCGTCGAGCCCCGTGGCGTACTGGGCCCAGTACGCCTGGCTGCCGCACGACAACGGGCCGGTGGTCGAGCGGGACGTGCTGATCACCACCGGCCCCGGCGGGACGATCGCCGCCGTCGTCCCGGACAGCGGCCCCTGCCCGCCCGGCGCCGTCCGGCTCGACGGGCTGCTGCTGCCCGGCCAGGCGAACGCCCACTCGCACGCCTTCCACCGGGCGCTGCGCGGGCACGTCCAGGTCGGCTCCGGCACCTTCTGGACCTGGCGCGACACCATGTACCGGTTCGCCGGCGCGCTGGACCCGGACCGCTACCTGGCGCTCGCCACCGCCGTCTACGCCGAGATGGCGCTGGCCGGTGTCACGGCGGTTGGCGAGTTCCACTACCTGCACCACGCGCCCGGCGGCGCCCGGTACACCGACCCGAACGCGATGGGCGAGGCGCTGATCGAGGCCGCCGCCCGGGCCGGCATCCGGATCACCCTGCTGGACACCTGCTACCTGTCCTCCGGTTTCGGCGCCGAGCCGACCCACCCCCAGCTGCGGTTCAGCGACGGCGACGCCGAGGCCTGGGCCGCCCGGGCGGACGCGCTCAAGCCGCGCGAGCACGCCCGGATCGGCGCCGCCGTCCACTCGGTGCGGGCCGTTCCGGCCGAGCAGCTGGACACCGTCGCGCACTGGTCGGCGCTGCGCGGGGCGCCGCTGCACGTCCACCTGTCCGAGCAGACCGCCGAGAACGACGCCTGCCTGGCCGCGCACGGCGTCACCCCGACCCGGCTGCTCGCCGACCACGGCGTGCTCGGCCCGCGCACCTCGGCCGTGCACGCCACCCACCTGACCGACGAGGACGTCAGGCTCCTCACCGACTCCTCCACCACGGTCTGCATGTGCCCCACCACCGAGCGGGACCTCGCGGACGGCATCGGCCCGGCCCGCCGGCTCGCCTCGGCGGGCTCCCCGATCACCCTGGGCAGCGACAGCCACGCGGTGATCGACCCGTTCGAGGAGGCCCGCGCGCTGGAGCTGGACGAGCGGCTGCGGACGCGGACGCGCGGCCACTGGACGGCGAACGCGCTGCTGCGGGCCGGCACCGAGGACGGGCACGCCTCGCTCGGCTGGCCGGAGGCCGGACGGATCGAGGCCGGGGCGCTCGCCGACTTCACGGTGATCGCGCTGGACACCGTCCGTACGGCGGGCCCGCCGCCCCGGCTGGGCGCCGAGATCGCCGTCTTCGCGGCCTCGGCGGCGGACGTGCGGCACCTGGTGGTCGGCGGCCGGCACGTCGTCCGGGACGGCGTGCACCTGCTGGTGGCCGACGTGCCGGGTGCGCTGCGCTCCGCGATCCGCGCGCTGGACTACTGACCCCCGTTCAACCCCCTTCGGAAGGCGTTGTCTTGAGCACCACGACCACCCTGATCACGGGCATCGGCAGCCTGGTCACCAACGACCCCGGGCAGGGCGCCGGGCCGCTCGGCCTGCTCACCGACGCGGCCGTGGTGGTCGACGGCGGCACCGTCGCCTGGGTCGGCCCGGCGGCCGACGCCCCGGCGGCGGACGAGCGCTTCGACGCCGGGGGCCGGGCGCTGCTGCCCGGCTTCGTCGACTCGCACGCCCACCTGGTGTTCGCGGGCGACCGCACCGCCGAGTTCAACGCCCGGATGTCCGGGCAGGCGTACTCGGCGGGCGGCATCCGGACCACGGTGGCGGCCACGCGGGCCGCTTCGGATGCCGAACTGGAGGCCAACCTGGCCCGGTTCGTCCGGGAGGCGGTGCGGCAGGGCACCACCACCATCGAGTGCAAGTCCGGCTACGGGCTGACGGTCGAGGACGAGGCCCGGGCGCTGCGGATCGCCGCCGGGTACACCCCGGAGACGACGTACCTGGGCGCGCACGTGGTGGCGCCGGAGTACGCCGAGGACCCGGCCGGGTACGTGGAGCTGGTGACCGGCGAGATGCTGGACGCCTGCGCGCCGCACGCCCGTTGGGTGGACGTGTTCTGCGAGAAGGGCGCCTTCGACGGGGAGCAGGCGCGGGCCGTCCTGATGGCGGGGATCGAGAAGGGCCTCACGCCGCGCGTGCACGCCAACCAGCTCACGTACGGGCCCGGCGTGCAGCTCGCGGTGGAGCTGGGGGCCGCCTCGGCGGACCACTGCACCCACCTGACGGACGAGGACGTGGCGGCGCTGGCCGGCTCGGCGACGGTCGCGACGCTGCTGCCGGGCGCGGAGTTCTCCACCCGCGCCGAGTACCCGAGCGGGCGCCGGCTGCTGGACGCGGGCGCGGTGGTGGCGCTGTCCACGGACTGCAACCCCGGTTCCAGCTTCACCAGTTCGATGGCGTTCTGCGTCGCGGTCGCGGTGCGCGAGATGGGCATGACCCCGGACGAGGCGGTCTGGGCAGCCACCGCGGGCGGCGCCCGCGCCCTCCGGCGCGGTGACGTCGGGACGGTGGCGGTCGGCTCGCGGGCGGACCTGCTGCTGCTGGACGCGCCCTCGCATGTGCACCTGGCCTACCGCCCGGGCGTGCCGCTGACGGCCGCGGTCTGGCGCGCGGGCGTCCGCGAGGTCTGAACGGTGGGTTCGCGTCGCCCCGTCGAGC
>NZ_JBHVEU010000047.1:0-29825 GCF_042802075.1 Kitasatospora sp. NPDC057518 | reverse complement strand
GTTCCGTACGGAGCACCGCCCCGGCCCCTTTCCGTCGCGCGGCCGGCGGGCCGGCCCCAGTTGACGGAGTGCCTCAGTTGACGACGTACCTCAGTTGACGAAGTAGCTGAACCCGACCGTCGCCGCGGTCATCCCGGCTGCCACCTCCCGCGTCACCGTCCCCTGACAGTTCGGCGCGGAATACACGTCGACCGTCACGTTCGTGAGGTTCTCGACGACCACCGGCGACACGGTCGGGTAGCACCCCCGCGCCGGATTCTGGTGCGTCACACCGTTCACCACCAGAACCCCCGTAGCCGCCTGTGCGGGCACGGCGAGTGCGAGCACTCCGGCGGCGGCCAGCATCCCGACCGCGGCAATCCGACGACGCATGACTGTTCTCCCTTCCGAGGGCGCACATCGGTTACGGCACCCTTCCGGGCCATGAATTCCCCCACCGCCCTGTCCATGTCAGAAATCCCGCCGCAAATCCCCCGAACCGAGGACAATGCCTGGCGCGGCATTCGCCCGCGGTCCGCCGGGAGTGGAAAGTCGGACCCGCCGACTTTCCGCGTCCTTCCACGCTCTTCCGCAAAGGACGGGACGACCGCATGGCGGGGGGGTTACAGCTGCTCGGGGAGCCCGCTTCCGGCGGTCGGCAGCGCCCGGACGGCGTCGGCGATCTCGGCGCGCAGCCCGTCGAGGGTGTGGTCGGGGCCGAGGATCATGCGGCGGAGCTGGGGCATGGCGAGGCTCCAGCCGACCATGCCGAGCATGAGGAACAGCCGCGCGCGGGCGTCGTCGCCGTCACCGCCGCTGTCGCCGTCGTCGCCGCTGCCCGCGGGCCGCGCCGCCCGGATCTTGTCCTGGTAGTGGCGGGTCCGGTCCGCTTCCCCCGGAACGGGCTCGTCGCCGAGTTCGAGGGCCTCCCAGAGCAGCAGCCGCAGGGCCTCCGGGTGGTCGCGGTGGTAGTCGAAGAGCCGCTCGGCGTACGCCGCCAGGTCCTCGTCGCCGGGCGGGACGGCCTGGGCGAGGTCGGCCATGAGGCGCTCCAGGACGGCGGCGAAGAGCCTGTTCTTGTCGCCGAAGTAGTCGTAGATCGCCCGCTTGTTGGCCTGGGCCTGGGCGGCGATGCGGTCCACGCGGGCGCCGGCCACGCCGTACGCGGCGAATTCGGTGGCCGCCGCCGTGAGGATCCGCTCTTTGGTTGCCGTCGAGTCGTACGCCATGGGCCGATGGTAACGAACCGGTTCGTTTGACGATCCCGCGGCGGTCTGGCACGCTCACGGCGAGCATTCGAACCATCTAGTTCGTTCGGTTGGAGTCATGATGCCCCGGATCGATCCGGCTGTCCTGCCCGAGCCCGAGCCACCCACGGCCCTCGCGCCGCCCGGGCCCACACCGCCCGCGACGACGCCACCGGACCCCGTGCCCCGGCCCGCCGCCACGGGCCGGCGGCTGCCCCTGGTAATGGCGCTGGCCTGCGGCGTCAGCGTGGCCAACGTCTACTTCCCGCAGGCCCTCACCCCGCTCGTCGCCGACGGCCTCGGCATCGCACCGGGCACCGCGGCGAACCTCGCCACGGTCACCCAACTCGGCTACGCCGCAGGGATCTTCCTGCTGGTCCCGCTCGGCGACCGGCTCCCCCGCCGCCCGCTGATCACCGTGCTCCTGGTCGTGACGGCCTGCGCGCTGCTGGCCGCCGGGCTCGCCCCGGCCGCCGGCCCGCTGGTCGCGGCCGGCGCGGTCGTCGGCCTCGCCACGGTGGTCCCCCAGCTGCTCATCCCGCTGGCCGCCGGCCTGGTCGCACCCGACCGGCGCGGCGCCGTGATCGGCACCCTCCAGGGCGGCCTGATCGGCGGCATCCTGCTGGCCCGCACCTTCGGCGGCGTCCTCGGCGAACAGCTCGGCTGGCGCGCCCCCTACCTGGCCGCCGCCGCCCTCACCGCGCTGCTCGCCCTCGCCCTCGGCCTGGCCCTGCCCGCCACCCCGCCCGCCGTCCGCGACCGGTACCCGGCCCTGCTCGCCGACACCGTCCGGCTGCTGCGCACCGAACCCGCCCTGCGCCGCTCCGCACTCGGACAGGCCGCACTCTTCGGCGGCTTCAGCGCCACCTGGACCGCGCTCGCCCTGCTGCTCACCGGCCCGCCCTACCGGCTCGGCGCCCAGGCCCTCGGCCTGCTGGCCCTGATCGGGGCGGCGAGCATGTTCTGCGCCCCGGCCGCCGGCCGCCGGGTCGACCGGCACGGCCCGGACCGGGTCAACGCCTGGTGCACCGGCGCCACCCTCGCCGCGGCCGCGGTACTCGCCGCCGGCGGCACCGGCGGCGCGACGGGCCTCGTCGCGCTGGCCGCCGGCCTCCTGCTGCTGGACCTGGCCGTGCAGTGCGGCCAGGTCGCCAACCAGGCCCGGATCTTCGCACTGCGCCCGGAGGCCCGCAGCCGGCTCAACACCGCCTACATGACCTGCTCGTTCCTCGGCGGCAGCGCCGGCTCCTGGCTCGGCATCCGCCTCCACGCCCAGCTCGGCTGGCCGGGGGTGTGCGGCCTCGTCGCGCTCACCGCGGCCGCCGCCCTGGCCGCCCTGCGGACCGGGGTCAGGGCCGGGGTCAGGGCCGGGGCCGGTCGCTGAGCCGCTTCCAACCGCTTCCACCAGACCACCACGTCACCACGTCACCGCATCACCGCATCACCGCATCACCGCATCACCGCATCACCGCATCCCGAAGGAGTTCCCATGACGTTCCCGGCCATGCCGCCCGCCGTCCTCCAGTTCTTCCGCGCCTCCCAGGAGGGCGACGCCGCCGCCTGGGCGGGGTCCTTCGCCGAGGACGGCGTCTTCCACGACCCGGTCGGCGCGCCGCCGATCACCGGCCGCCCCGCGATCCACGCCTTCATCTCCTCCGTCCTGCCCGGCTTCCGCCCCTTCCTCGGGCTGACGCCGCTGGAGGCGCACACCGTCGGCAGTCACGTCGCCGTCTCCTGGCGGGGCGCGGCCGTGGCCCTGGACGGCAAACCGGTCAACTGGTCCGGCATCAACGTCTACGAGCTGGACGACACCGGCCTCATCCGCGAGGCCCGGGCGTACTTCAACAGCGCCGTCTTCCAGGCCCAGCTCACCGGCTGACCGGCCGGGACGGACCTGATCGTGGCCGGCCCGCGATCAGGTCCGCCCCGGGAGGCCGTCCAGCCGGCCTCGCGCCGCCGGATCCGCTTCGGCCGCGCCCACGTACAGGGCATGTTCCCGGGTCTGCCCCACCGGCCCGCCTCCCACGACACTCCCGGCGCTCGGCACCGGCCGGACGAGCCGGCTACAGCCGCTCGCGCTCGCGCTGGTTCCGGGACTTGAAGCCGCACCTGGTCTGCGGCCCGGCCGGCTGGCCTGCCTGCGACCGTCCTACCGCAGCCTCACGCCATGGCCCGGCAAGCATTCCCTGAAGTCCTGATCGAGTCCGTCAAGCGCCGACTCGGCCCCGAACAGCACAGCGGCCGCACTGTCGCCCGCCCACTGATCGCCTACGACCACTGCCCGACACCGGACCTACTCGTCCAGGCCCGCCTCGGCGAGAGCGGTCCGGGGGTCTGCCGTCCACGGGTTCGTCCGCCCCACCCGGCCTCAGTCGCCGAGCAGGCGCAGGGCCTGGCGCAGGTTGTGCTCGGCGATGGCGGCCATCGCCTCGCGGGCCGGGAAGGGCCCGTCGAGCAGGCGCAGCGGTCCCGCCGTCAGCGAGAGGCGCTGGGCCAGTGCGTAGAGGGCGAGCCGGTCCTCGTCGAGGCCGTCCGCCGCCAGCGGCCGGTAGTCGGCCCGGGGCAGGCGGATCCGCAGGAAGACGTGCTCCCACTCGACGTCGAAGTACATCGTGCCCTCGATGTCGATCAGCACCGGGCGGCCGTCCGCGTCCACCAGTACATGGTCGGGCCCGAGTTCGCCGTGCACCACCGGGTACTCGGCGCGCGGGCGCACCGCCGCTGCCAGGGCCCGCAGCCGGTCCGCGCACCGGTCCCGGGCTTCCGAGATCCGGGGGTCGCGCGCGGCCGCCTCGGCGAGGTCGCGCAGCGCGCGGTCCAGCACGACGCCCTCGCACGACGGCCCGTGCGACGCTCCTCCCCCGTCGACCACCGCCACCTTCCCGTAGCGGGGCGCCCGGTGGCCGCGCATGGCGCCCAGTGCCTCGCCGAGCCGGGCCAGGACCGGGGCGGCGGCGCGCGGGTCGCGGGCGAGCAGCTTCTCCAGGCTCTCGCCGGGGACGTCCTCGACGATCGCGAGGTCGGCCGGGTCGTCGGCCGCGGGAGCAGCCGTGCCCGGGGCACCCCCGCCGTCCCGGTCCGTGGCGCGCTCAACGAACCGGAGCGCCGGGACCCGGACGCCGAGCGCGTCCAGCCGCGCGTGCGCGGCCTCGAACAGGTCGAGTCCGAGGCCGGGCGAGAACGGGTCGGCGAGGTCGTCGTCGCCCTCGGCCGCCGGCCAGTAGTTCTCGGTCCGGTCCCAGCGGTAGGCGATCGCCGTCGTCCCGTCGTCCATCCGCAGGCGGTAGACGCCCTTCTTGCTGCCGCCCGCCAGCCGCTCGACCGCTTCCAGCCGCCGCCCGCCGCCCAGCGCGGCCCGCGCCGCACCCGCCAACCGTTCCCGCACCACTGCCCCGCCCCTCGTCGTCCCGGTCGGCGGCACCCTACCGCCGCAGGTGGCGGCTCACGTCGCCGACCAGGGTGATCCGCACCCGCCGCTCGGCGAACCGCCACCGCCCGTCCTCCCCGCGCGCGAAGCGGTCGTGGTACCGGCCCCCGGCGATGGCCTGCAGCGGAAGCCCGGGCAGTGCCTGCAGCACGGTGACGTAGGAGCGGGCGACCGCCGTCCCCGCCGGCTCGTCGACCTCGACCGCCACGTTGGTGGTGACGTGCTGGGTCCGCGGTGTCCCGTCGGCGTGGATGATCACCGTCTCCCGGAACATCGCCTCGATCGCCTCGCCGCCGCGCACCGGCGCGCCGCTGCCGACGAAGACGGCGTCGGCGAGCAGGGCGCCGAGCCCCGCGAAGTCGCCGTCGTCCACGAGTTCGGCGTAGCGCGCGATCAGGTTCTCGATCGCCCGGTGGCTCGGCACCGGATCGACGGGCGCGGACATGGTCTCCCCCGGGGCCGGACGGCGGTCATCTCCCCTGATGTTCCCACGCCTTGATCGGGCGTCGGGTCCCGATGGGGCACGGCGGCGGCGACCACGGGAAGCACCCGGCAGCTCGCCGTGCCCGCGTGGCGAGCGGCGTCCGGCGACTACCGGACGGATGCCTCGGCCAGGCGGGAGATCTCAGCGGCGACGGCCTCCGGTTCGGCGGCGACGGTGACGCGGGCGACGCCGTCCAGGCCCGGGTGGCCGCCGACCCGGACGGAGTGCCGCGCGTTGCGCAGCAGGTCGAGGTCGTTGATGTCGTTGCCGAAGGCGTTGTAGGCGTCGATCCCCAGCGAGGTCAGCGCCTCCCACTTGTTGGTGGTGCCCGGGGCGAAGTCGATGATCGCCTCGTCGAGGTGGTGGTTGACGGTCATCCCGAGCGCGCGGCCGGCCTCGGCGAGGGCCGCCAGGTCGGTCGCGTCGACGACCAGGAACTTGACGACGGCGGGGAGTTCGGCGAGCTCGACCCGGCGGGCGAGGCCGCCCTGGTCGACCCGGCCGCGGATCGGGTGGTCGGCCGGTCCGGCGTAGGCGTAGTCCCACGGGCCGTCGGCGAGGTAGCCGGCCCGGAAGCGTTCGACCTCGGCCAGCAGCCGCCCGAGTTCACCGGCCTCGAACACGGCCCGCGCCCGCACCTGCCCGTCGACGGAGACCAGGCTGCCGTTCCCGCCGATCAGCGTGGCGGTGGGGAAGGCCCCGTCGAGGACGGGCAGGAGGTCGCGGACCGGCCGGGCGGAGGCAAAGACCAGCTGGTGGCCCGCCCGCTCGCAGGCGTCGAGGGCGGCGAGGATCCGGCTGTCGATCGTCCGCCCGTCGAAGCAGAGCGTGCCGTCGATGTCGAAGACCGTGGTGCGGGCGCTGGAGGAGATCATAAGACGATGCTATCCAGCCGGTGCCGTACACGATCCACCACCGGTCCCGCCCGGAAACGCCCCCCACGAGCCGGGCCCCTACTGGTAGTCGTCCATCAGCTCGCGGTCCACCGTCATGGCGGCCCGGTCCAGGGCCGGCAGGCCCAGGTGCTCGCAGATCAGCGCGGTGAGCCGCTGCTCGTGGTCCGGGCTCTCGGCGAACTCGCCCCCGATGCCCAGCCCGGCCGCCGTGACGAGGGGGGCCAGCGCGTTGGGCCAGCGCTCCCCGACGTGCTCGGCGCCCTCGTAGTCGACGCACGAGGAGATCCGGCCGTCCCGGTAGTGATACGCCTTGGGGCCGTGGGCCTTGACGATGCAGGGGTTGGGCACGAACACCACCAGTTCGGCGCCCTCGGGGCAGAGCCCGCGGTAGTCGATGTCGTCGTAGTCGTTGCGGGACGGGTTGAGCATGGGGTGCACGATCACGCCCCACTCACCGGGCGCCGGCTCCTCGCCCCGGGCGAAGGGCGGACGGTGCCGCGCGGTCAGCCCGTCGGCCACGGCGGCCCGGGTGGTTCCCCGGAAGTACACCAGGACGGTCTCGTCCTCTCCGTAGCCCTGTTCTTCCAGCCAGTCGATGGGGCCCCGGTGGATCCAGTCGTAGTCGGTCATGATCGACACCGTAGCCCTCGGCACCGACACGGCCGCCGGGGCAGTCGGAACAGGAAGTCGGCCGGGCCGACTTCCTGCTCCCGAGGCCGGGACGGTCACGCGCGGGCCGGCCCGTTCGCCGGCCGCGCCGCGCGACGGTGCCGGCGGACGGCGTCGCGATTGGCACAGCGCTGGGTGCAGTAGCGCTTGCGGCCGGTCCGGGTGGTGTCGGCGAAGACGGTGGCGCACTCGGCGACGGCGCACCGGCCGAGCCGGTGCATGCCGCGGCCCACCAGGTGGAAGGCGGTGCCGACGGCGATGAGGGTGGACAGCACGGCGCCGAACGACTGGTGGTCGTCGCGGTAGTGGAGGTGCCAGCCGCCCGTGTGGTCGGTCAGCCGGGGGTGGGCGGCGTCGGCGGCGAGCATCCGGTTGAGCCGCTCGGCCCGTTCGCGTTCGTCGGCCGCGTCGACCACCGACTCCCAGGTGTCCAGCAGGGCCAGGATGCGCGCCAGGTCCGCCGGCCGGACCGGCCCGTCGACCACCAGCCCGGCCGCGCGGCAGCGGTCCGCCAGTTCCTCGGCGGTCCCGGGGCGCCGGTTGGCCAGGGCCGCGGCCAGGTGCACGGCGCTCTCGCCGTAAGGGTTGAGGTGCATAAGACCATGACAGCAGGCTGCTGGGCATGCGTCAGCACACCGACACCGGAAAGCCTTCTGCTCCGACGACTTCCACCTCACCGACTTCCGATCCGACGACTTCCGCACCGGCGGCTCCCGGGGACACCGCCCGCCCGCTCCGGTACCGCTGGGTGGTCCTGGCCGTCGCCACCGTCACCCAGGCCGCCTCCGGCTTCTTCGTGCAGGGCATCGGGGCGATGGCCGTCCCCCTGCAGCACGCGCTGGACCTCAGCACCAGCCAACTCGGCCTGCTCCTGTCGGCCTCCCAACTGGTGCCGCTGGTCGGCCTGTTGGTGGCCGGCGAGCTGCTGGACCGGTACAACGAGCGCTGGGTCGTCGGCCTCGGCGCCGCCGTGGTCGCCGCGGCCCTGCTCCTCGGCAGCCTGGCGCAGGGGTACGCCTCCCTGCTGGCCGTCCTGCTGGTCGTCGGCGCCGGGTACAGCACCGTGCAGCCCGGCGGCAGCAAGTCGGTGGCCTCCTGGTTCGACCCGGCCCAGCGGGGGCTGGCCATGGGCGTCCGCCAGGCCGGACTGCCGCTGGGCGGGGCGCTCGCCGCCGCCGTACTGCCGCTGGTGGCCGTGGCGTACGGGTGGCGGGCGGCACTGGTGGTCGGCGGGCTGGTCGCGCTCCTGGGCGCCGGGCTCTTCGCGGCCCTCTACCGGCGCCCGCCGACCGCCCCGCCGGTACGCCCCGCTCCCGCCCCGGCTCGCGGGCTTACCCCGGGCCCCGTGGCACCGACGGCCTCCGTCCGCTCCCGGCTGCGGATCCTCCGCGAACCGGCCATGGCCAGGCTCCTGTTCTCCGGCCTGGCCCTGGTCTCGGTGCACAGCGGCATCGGCGTGCTCGGCGCCCTGTACCTCCACGACGTGACGGCCCTCGGCCCCGGCGCCGGCGCCGCCGTCCTGGTGGCGGTCCAGGTCGCGGGGGCGGTCGGCCGGATCGCACTGGCGGCCTGGAGCGACCGGAGCCGCGCCGGGCGGTACCGGCCCGTCCTGGTCTGCCTGGCCGCGGTGGTGGCCGGGCTGGTGGTCCTGACGACGCCGGCGGGCCGGTCCCCCGCCGCGGCCGCCGTCCTGTTCACCTGGCTCGGCTTCTTCGGGATCGGCTGGTACGGCCCCTGGGTGGCCCACCTGGCGGAGTCGGCGCCACCGGGCCGGACCGGCTTCGCCCTCGGCCTGGTCATGGCGGTCAACCAGGTGGCCGTCGTCGTGGTCCCGCCCGCCCTCGGGCTGCTCCGCGACACCACCCACGGCTTCACCGCCGCCTGGGCGGCCCTCGCCGCGACCACGGCCGTGACCCTCGCGGCCACCGCCCGCCGGGGTGCCGGCGGGCGCGGCACCCCTCCCCGGCCCGGGCGGCACACCGCCGGGTAGCGTACGGCCGTGAGCAACGAGACGCCTCCCGGGTGGTACCCGGTCCCCGGCCCGGACGGCGCCCCGGGCCACGAGCGCTGGTGGGACGGCAACGCCTGGACCGGCGACGTCCGGCCGACCCAGGGCGCCTACGGCTACCCGGGCCAGGAGGCGTACCCGGCGCAGCAGGCGCACCCGGCCTACCCGGTTCACCCGTCCCAGCAGGCCTACCCCGGCGCGGGCTACGGACAGCCCGGCCCCGGCTACCCGCCCCCGGCCCCGACTCCCAAGCGGGTCAAGCCCGGCGTGCTCATCAGCATCGCGGTCGGCGTCCTGGCGATCGGCGGCAGCGTCGCCGGGATCGCGCTCAGCCACGGCGGCGGCCCGGCGGCGGACCCGACCACCGACCCCACCGTCCCCGTCACCAGTAGCACCGGCCCGACGACCAGCCCCACCCCCGCCCCGAAGCCGTCCACGCCCAAGCCCGCCCCGGTCCTCCGGAGCACCGTCGCGGACAAGCAGCACTCGATCACCCTGCCGGTGTTCGAGGGCTGGGAGGTCTCCGCGACCGACACCCCGCAGTGGTCGGTCTACCTCGGCAGCGGCCGCTACACCTGCGCGAACGGCAAGGCCTGCATCCGCGGCCGGTTCTCGGTGGAGAAGAACACCGTCCAGGGCGACACCCCCAAGGCCGCCGCCGACGCCGCCATGCCGACGGTCGCCAAGCAGATCTTCAGCGGGATGGCCTCGCAGACCGACTACGGCTCGGGCACCATCACCGTGGCCGGCGTGGCCGGGTACGCGACCCGCTGGCACATCACCAACACCGACGGCACCCAGGGCTTCGTCCTGCTGGCCGCCCTCCCCGCCAAGGGCGGCGGCTACGTGGTCTTCGACGGCGGCGTGGACGAGGACCCGGCCGCCCCGGACGTCTCGGTGCTCGACCAGATCCTCCTGGGCATCAAGAAGGACGACACCCCGACCAGCGGCACCTGACGCACCGCTCCGGGACGCCGCCGGCCGCCCGGTTCCACGGCGGCGGGGCGCTCCGGGAGCCACGACACGCCCCCACCACGGCGGACGCCACAGGACCAACCCGACGCGGGCACCCGCCCCCGGCTACGCCGGTTGGTCGCCCGGGAGTTGGTCCGGCAGCGAGGGCGGCGGGAGGGGACGCGGGCGGGCGGTGGGGCGGTCGCTGCGGCGCAGGACGAAGACCACCGGCAGGGCGATCAGGCTGGGCCCGGCGAGCAGGCCAGCCAGCCACTGGCGGCCGTCGAGGCCGACGAGCACCGAGCCGACGAGCATCCCGGCGGCGAGCACGAAGCCGGCCACCAGGCCGCCGACGTAGAGCTGGTGGGCGCGCTGGTCGCGGCGTTCCCGGGCCGCGATCCGGGCGCGCTCGGTCGCGTGCTCCTCCTTGAGGCGGACCGTTTCGAGGGACGCCCGGTGGCGTTCCCTTGCCGTCTCCCGGGTGTGCTCGCGCTGGAGTTCCAGTTCGAGGTGCTCCAGGGCCACCCGCAGGTGCTCGGGCGGGAGTTGGGCCCACTGGGTGGCGATCTCCAGGGCCGTCGGGCGGCGGACGCGGCCTTCCTCGGGGGTGGTCACCGGTCGTCACCTCGGGGTGCGGGGGCGGACTGGTCGGGGCCGTGGGCGGAGCCCGGCGGCGGGCCGAGGCGGAGGAACAGCCGCTCCAGGCCCGTGGCGACGGTCTCGGCGGCCGCCGGGGTCAGCGGGTCCTGGGCGTACTCGTGCAGGGGACGGTACCGGGAGGCGGCACCGCTCCCGACGATCACCAGGTCGTCGTCCCGCTCGGTGGAGTCGATCCGATCCGGGAGGACGGCGCTTCCGGCGACCGGGCCCTTGACGACCGGCGGGCCGGCCGGGTCCCCCATCTCCCAGACCACCGAACTCTCCGGCAGCGGGGCCGCCCGGCCGGGCGCCGGCCCGGCCGCGGAGCGGGGGGCGCCCCACGCGGCGACATCCCCTCCCCGCCCGGCCCCGCTCCCCCGCCGCCGCGGCCACAGGACCGCCAGCAGCACCAGCACGGCCGGCCCCGCCGGTACGGCCGCCCACCAGCCGATCCCGGTGGCGGCGTACAGCGTCAGCGACACCGCCCACACCAGGGCGACCGAAACGCCGTAGGCCACCTGTCTGTTCCGCATCCCGCCCCCGCACCCCCTCCGACCGGTTCGAACTCAGGCCCGCGCTTCGACCCGAGCCTACCCACGACGAGGGCCCCTCGACCGGACAACCCGGCCGAGGGGAGCACGAAGTGACGTCGGATCAGCTGTGCTGCGGCGCGGGCAGTGTCGCCGATCCCCCGAGCAGCGGCCACTCCCGGTGGAAGGGCGGCAGCGGCAGCTTGCCCTCGATGATCGGGGTGCCGAAGACCTTCAGGTGGGCGAGCAGCGAGCCGTTCAGGTCGACGCCGCCGACCAGCGACCAACTGCCCTGCACCTGAGGCGGGTTGCCGGAGGAGTCGGCGACCAGCGAGCCCTCGGCCTGGGCGCGCAGGTAGGGGGCGACGGTGGCTTCCACGCCGACGGTGTCGTACAGGCCGAGGCTGATCTCGGCGCCGAGCGCGGCCCGCACGCCCGCCTTGCCGTTGAGCCGCACGTGTACCGGGGTGACCTTGGTGTCGGCGTTGGTGACCGGGGTCCAGCCCTTGCCGCCGGTGTAGTCGGCGCGGACCGCCCAGGTGCCGGTGGCGTCCTGCTCCGCCTCCAGGTGGACCTGGCCGTCGGCGCTGACCTCCAGGTAGCAGGTGAGGCCGAGGTTGACGACCACCGGCAGGCCGGCGACCGTCAGCACCGGGCTGGCCTGCAGCTTGGCGAAGGGCACCCGGATGGGCGCCGCGCCGGTGCTGCGGGCGGCGTCGCCGGTGACCTTCCACTGCGCGTGGGCGCCGAGGTCGAAGCCGATCGAGGCGGTGCGCGGACTGCCGGCCGCGGCACCGTGGTAGGCGAAGTGGACGGCCGGGTGGAGCTGGAGCGAGCCGGAGGCGTCGAGGCTGGCGCCGTCGGGCAGCGGGACGGGGGCCTTGAGGTTCACCTCCAGGGTGCCGGAGGCGTCGGCCTGGACGCCGTTGCCGGTCAGGCCGGCGGTGGCCTTGAGGTCCTTGACCAGCGGGGTCACCGTGATGCCGTGCGGGTCGACGGGGACGTTGCCGTCGGCCTCGGTGCCGCCGAGGAGTTCGGCCAGGGTGGCCGGGCGGGTGGTCAGGGCGAGTGTGTTGCCCGCGCCGGGGCGGACGCCGGTGACGGCGACCAGTGCGCCCTGCGGTGCGGCGGCGGTGGGCGGGCTGGCGATCAGCTGCCCGGGCTGGACGGCGGCGGTGGCCGCGCTGGGGGCGGCACTGGGAGCGGCGCTCGGTACGGCGCTGGAAGAAGCGCCAGGAGCGGTGCCGGGGGCGGCAGTTGGCGAGGTCGGGGCCGTGGCGCCCGGCCCCGTCGCCGACAGCACCGCCGTCCCGCCCGCCGGGTCGTACGCCGTCAGCTGGAGGTTCTTCGTCGCCGCCGTGACGGCGCCACCGTCCTTGCCGGGGCTGCCGATCGCGGCCTGCTGGTCGCCGGCGGGCGCGGCGGTGACGGGCGCCTTGCCCGGGGTCGGACGGCCGGTGGCGGGGCCGGCCGCTCTGGCGTGCGGGGTGGTACCGGCGGGCCGGGCGGCGGCCGGGCTGCCCCCGGCGGCGGTCGCGGCCGGGTCGGCGACGGTGGCGGCGGCCGGTTCGGCACCGGCCTGGGTGGTGCCGGGGTCGGTCGGCCCGCACGCGGTGGCCCCGGCGAGGATGAGGGTGAGGGTGAGGACGGCGGGGCCGGAGGCCCTGCCTATGGAACTTTTGAACACGCGGCGTCATGTTACTGACGAGGAATAAGTTTGTCGAAGACAGGCCAAAAAAGCCAGCCCGATCAGGTTTAACCGCAGGTCAGCGGAGGCGTGCCGATTCTCCCAGCCGCGCCACCGGCAGCGGCGCCCCGTCCGGGACCACAGCGGAATCCCCACTCCCGTCCGACAGCTCCGCGAGGTACCGCGAGCGCGCCATCGGCTCGGCCCCGAGGCTCCGCACGTGCGGCCCGTCCCACTGGGCGTCGAGCAGCCGCCCGCCCGCCGCACCGAACCGCGCCCCGAGGTCGGCGACGGCGACCCGGGCGGCGTCCGGGCGGCGGTGGAACATCGAGTCCAGACTCAGCACCGGCCCGACCGCGATCCCGAACACCCCGCCGATCAGCTCCTCCCCCTCCCACACCTCCCCGCTGTGCGCCGCCCCCAGCTCGTGCAGCCGCACCAGAACCTCCGCCAACTCATCGGTGAGCCAGACCGGTTGACGGCCCTCGGTGCACGCCGCCAGCACCCGCCCGAAGGCCCGGTCCGCGCTCGTCCACCACGTGGACCGGTTGCGCAGCCGCCGCACCAGCCGGCTCCCGAGCCGGACGCCGCCGGGCGCGATCACCGGCCGGGGGTCGGGCGACCACCAGGCCAGCGCGTACGGGTCCGCCCCGCCGGGCAGCAGCGCCACCTCGCCCGCCTCGACGGCGTCCCCGTACACCGCCTCGTTGTACGCGCTCGCGTAGACGTCCGCCGCCGGCAGCGGGAACAACCCGCGCCGGTACGCCGCCAGCAGCCCGCCGGGGCCGAGCGCGCCGAGCGACCCGCCGAAGGCCACCGGGCCGTCGCCGGGCCCGCGCCGCACGTCCAGCGCGCCGAGCACATCCAGTGCTTCGAGCGCCTCGGAGGGGCTCACGGCGACGCCGCCCGTAGAAAGCCCTCCCGCTCCAGCCCCGCCAGGTAGTGGTCGATCAACCCCGCCTCCACCGGCGGCAGTTCGATCCCGCTCCCGGCCAGCGCCGCGTCCGCGTTCGCCCGCTCGAACAGCGGGAACGTCGGCCGGAAGTACATCTCGCTGACCGACAGCTCCGACCCCGGCGCGCGGTCCACGAACAGCGGGACGAACGGCGCGATCGGGTGCGTCGGGTTCCCGGCGGCGAACCGGACCAGCCGCCGCACCCAGTCCCCGTACGGCAGCGGGGCGATCCGGTGGCCGCGCGCCCGCAGCCGCTCGGCGAGGTCGGCGAGGGTGCCCGGGCGCGGGGAGGTGAGGTGGTAGACCTCGCCGGCGGCGGGTGCGTGGGCGGCGATGTGCGCGATGGCCCGGGCGAAGCGGTCGGCGGGGACGAAGTCGAGCAGCAGCCGCACGTCCGGATAGGTCCCGCTGTCGGCCACGTAGGCGATCAGCGCGCACAGTTCCGTGCCGGTGTTCATCGCCCCGGACGCGAGGTCCCCGGTGACGTCGTTGGTGCGCAGCACGGTGACGGGCAGCCCGGCGGCGGCCGCGTTGTGCAGCAGCTGTTCGGCGACCCACTTGCTCTCGACGTAGCCGACGCCGAGCCGTTCGGGGTGGGCGAGCGGGGTGCGCTCGGTGACCTTCGGGACGCCGGCCGCGCCGAAGCCGGCCAGCACGGCGAGGGTGGAGAGGTAGTGCACGGGGATGCCCCGGCTGTGCCCGGCGAGCCGGACGACCTCCCGGGTGCCGCCGACGTTGGCCGCACGCAACTGGTGGTACGGGTAGAGGAAGTTGACCTGTCCGCCGAGGTGGTGGATCGCGTCCAGGTGCCCGGCCAGCCAGTCGAATTGACGGCCCGTCAGGCCGAGCTTCGGTCGGGTGAGGTCCCCGACCAGCGGCACCACCCGCCGGTCGGCGAGGTCCTGCCGCAGGAAGCGCTGCCGCGCCGCCCGCAGCCGTTCCAGCGCGTGTTCCTCGTCGGGCGCGCGGACCAGGCAGTGGATGCGCGCCCGGGTGGTGGCGAGCAGCGCGTGCAGCAGGTGGGCGCCGCAGAAGCCGGTGGCGCCGGTGAGCAGGATCTCGGCGGGTTCGGCGCGGGAGGGCGCCGGGCTCCAGGACTGCCGGAGGTCCTCGGTGAGCCGGGCCTCCGCGAACCAGTCGACCGCGGCGTCCCGTACGGCCCCGGCGGGGGTGTCCGCGCGCGCCGCCGACAGCGCCGCCGCGAAGGCGCGCAGGACGGGCTCGCGCAGCAGCGCCCGGGTGAGCGTGCGCACCTGCCCGACGTCGATGCCGAGCAGGATCCGGGCCCGCGCCAGCATCTCCATCGCGAGCAGCGAGGTGCCGCCGAGCGCGAAGAAGTCGCCGTCCGGGCCGATGTGTTCGACGCCGAGCAGCTCCGCCCACAGCTGTCCGACGGCCGCCTCCAGCGCCCCGTCTCCGGCGGGGCCGGGTGCGGGAGCCGGCGAAGGGGTCGACGGGGGAACGGAAGCCGACGCCGGGGAGCGCACCGGCGCGTGCGGCAGCCGCCGCCGGTCGATCTTCCCCGCCGCCGTGAGCGGCATCGCCTCCAGCGGCACGAACTCGGCCGGCACCAGGTACTCCGGCAGCCGGTCGGCCAGGAACGCCCGGAGCCCCGGCGCCCCGACGGCCGTCCCGGTGGCGGGCGTGTAGTACGCGGTGAGCGTGCGGCTGCCGTCGGCCGCCTCGCCGTCGGCCGCGACCCGGGCCTGCCGGACGTCGGGGTGCGCGGCCAGGACGGCCTCGACCTCGGCCGGGTCCACCCGGTGCCCGCGCACCTTCACCTGATCGTCGAAGCGGCCGAGGATCTCCAGCTGCCCGTCCGCCCGCCACCGCCCGGCGTCGCCGGTGCGGTACATCCGCTCGCCGGGCAGCGGCGCGTACGGGTCGGGCAGGAAGGACTCGGCGGTGAGCCCGGCCTGCCGCCAGTAGCCCCGGGCCAGGCCGGGCCCGCCGAGGTGGATCTGCCCCTTCTCCCCGGGCCGGACGGGGCGCAGCCGGGCGTCCAGCACGTGCACCCGCACCCCGGGCAGCGGCCGTCCGATCGGCACGGGCGCGGCCGGGGTGCCGCCCGCCCCCGCGGAGCTTCCGCCGCCCCCGTCGAGCAGCTCCGCCGTGACCTCGCAGAGCGTCGAGGTGACGGCCGCCTCGGTGACCCCGTACGCGTTGAGCAGCCGGGCGCCCGGCAGCCGCTCCAGGCAGTGCCGGCTGTCGGCGGCGTGCACGGCGTCCCCGCCGACCACCACCAGGCGCAGCCCCTGGGGGCCGGGCCCGCCGGGCGGGAGCAGGTCGAGCAGGTGGTGCCAGTAGGCGGGGGTGAGGTCGGCGACGGCCAGGCCCAGCCCGGGCAGCCGGCCGGCCAGCTCGGTGGGCGCCCAGGTGCCGCCCGCGCCGCCGCCCCCGCCGAGCACCACCGTCGCGCCCGCGAGCAGCGCGCCGAACACCTGCTCCAGCGCGGTGTCGGAGCCCAGCGCGGCCAGTTGCAGGACGCGTTCGCCGGGGCGCAGCCGGTAGGCGTGGACGATCCGGTCGAGGGTGAACAGCAGTGCGCGGTGGGTGACGGGGACGCCCTTGGGGCGGCCGGTGGTGCCGGAGGTGTAGATCAGGTAGGCGAGGTCGTCGGGGACGGCGCCGTCGTCCCCGGCGAAGTACGCCCCGGAGTTCAGGGGCTCCCCGCCGTCCTCCGGCCCGGGCGCGGACACCCCGAGCACGGACACCCCGGGCGCCTCCGGGAACTCGTCACCGTCCGCGACCACCACCCGCGCCCCGCAGTCCTCGACCAGCCGGGCCAGCCGCCGCGGCGGGTGGGCCGGGTCCAGCGGCAGGAAGGCCCCGCCGGCCTTGAGCACGGCCAGCCAGGCGGTGACCAGGCCCGCCCCGCGCTCCAGGCAGACCGGCACCACCTGCTCCGGGCCGGTCCCGTGCGCCCGCAGCGCGGCGGCCAACCGGTCGCTGCGCAGGTCGAGTTCGCGGTAGCTCAGCGTGGCGTCCGCGGCGATGACGGCGACCGCGTCCGGGTCGTGCGCCGCCCGCGCGCGGAACAGCCCGTGCACCGTGTCCGCGAATCCGGCGACGGTGTGCGGGAATCCGGCCGACGGGTCCACCGATCCGGCCGTCCGGTCCGCGGATCCGCCCGTCGCCCGACGTACCGGGGCGCCGTCGGGGAAGCCCAGCCCGGCCGGGCGCCACTCGCGCTCCACCCAGTCCCGGCAGTCGGCCCGTCCGGCCGGCCCGTGGACCTGCTGCCAGCCGGCCGGGACGGTCAAGTCGCCCGGCCAGATCGCATACTGACCGTTGCCGTTGCGGACCACGGCGTGACGGCCGGAGCTCGCATCCGTTCGTACGCCCTGTGCGCTGTCTACTGCGTCGTCCACCGGCTTGACCTCGTGCTGTGGCGGCAGAATGCTGGGGAGTGCGACATTTCCGACTATACGCACTCCTGCCCCGTCGAGGACGTCCGGTCGCACCCCCCACCGGACGCCTCGCTGCTGCGCGAAAGCGCTCATCCGCCCCACCCGGACCGGCTCCAACGCCCGGCCCGTCCCGTCCTCACCCGAACTCCCCCGCCCGACCGGCGGGGTGATGTCGTGGAGGAGGTAGCCTCGTTGACTCGCCGGCGACAACACCTGATGGTCTGTTACCTGCTCTGGATGGTGCTGTTCACCGGCATCTACTACGCGAATCCCGGCCAGCGGATCATCTGGTGGACCGGCATCGGCCTCGGCGGCGTCGCCGCCATCGTGGTCGGCGTCCGCCTCAACCGTCCCGCGCACGCGCGCTACTGGTACGTGCTGGCGCTCGCCAACCTCAGCTTCACGGTGGGCGAGGTGGTGCAGGCCGTCCAGTTGGACATCCTGCACGTGCCCAACCCGTTCCCGTCCGTCGCGGACGGCTTCTACCTCGCCGAGTACGTGCTGTACGCGGTCGGCGTGCTGGGCTTCATCCGCTGGCGCACGGCCCGTCAGGACCGCGCCGGGCTGCTCGACGCCCTCGTCCCCACCATGGGGCTGGCCCTGCTCGCCTGGATCTACCTGATCCTCCCGTACGCCCGGAACCCAGACCTCGACTGGTTCCAGAAGGCCGTCTCGATCGCCTACCCGCTCGGCGACGTGGTCGTGCTCGCCCTGCTGCTGCGGCTGCTGACCCCGCGCGGCGGCAACTCCCGCTCCCTGCAGCTGCTCGCCGTCGGCTCGCTCGGCATCATGGTCTCCGACGTGCTGTACGGGCTGATCCAGCTGCACGGCACCTGGCACATCGGCACGCCGGTCGAACTCGGCTGGGCGGCCTTCTACACCGCCTGGGGCGCGGCGGCGCTGCACCCGTCGATGGTCGAGCTGACCCGGCCGGTGCCCACCCAGCAGCCGGACCTGAGCACCGCCCGGCTGGTGCTGCTCACCCTGGCCTCGCTGATCGCCCCGGCGATCCTGATCATCGAGGCACTGGCCGGCAACACCAGCAACGCGGGCGTGATCGGCGCCTTCTCGGCGGTGCTCTACCTGCTGGTGCTGGCCCGGCTGGCGGTGGTCGTCTCCGCCCGCAGGCAGGCCGTGGCCCGCGAGCGGGCGCTGCGCGAGGCGGGCGCCCGGCTGACCGCGGCCGTCACGGTGGGGGAGGTCGCGGACGCCGTCCAGTCCGCCGCCTCCACCCTGATGCCGGCCGAGGCCGGGCACGTCGCCCTGCTCTCCGTCGCCGAGGCCGGGGTGCTGCACGTCCGGCACGCCGGGAGCGACACCCCCCGGCCCACACCCGGGGACACCGCGCAGTCCGACCGGGTGCTGGAGCTCGCCACCGCCCGGGAGACCGTGCTGCTGCCCGTCGGCTCCCTCGGCCTGGACCCGGCCGCCACCCCGGCCGACGGCGGCCTCCTCGCCCGCCTCGGCGGCATGCCGTACGCCCTGGTCTGCCCGCTCACCCTCGCCGAGCGCCCCTCCGGCGACCCGCTGATCGGCGCGCTCGTCGTCACCGGGACGGAGCAGGAGCTGGCCGGCCTCTGGAGCTCGCTGGAGATCCTCGCCGCGCAGGCGGCCCTCGCGGTCGAGCGGGTGGTGCTGAGCCGCGAGGTCACCCAGCGCAACAGCGAGCTGTACTTCCGCACCCTGGTGCAGAACGCCAGCGACGTCATCCTGATCCTCGACGCCGACGACGGCGTGCGCTACGCCTCCCCGTCCGCCGCGACGGTGCTCGGCCGCCCCGACCTGGCCGGCACCCCGCTGACCGACCTGGTCCCGCCCGAGGACAGCCGGGAGGTCGGCAAGGCGCTGGCCCGGATGCGCGGGACCGCCGAGCCGCCCCGGGGCGAGCAGCCGCGCGAGCACTGGCGGCTGCTGCGCCAGGACCGCACCCCGATCGAGGCCGAGGTCCGCTCCGACGACCTGCGCGCGGACCCGACCGTCGGCGCCCTGGTGCTCACCCTGCGCGACGTGACCGAGCAGCGGCAGATGGAGCGCGAGCTGACCCACCGGGCCTTCCACGACTCGCTGACCGGCCTGGCCAACCGGGTGCTGTTCCAGGACCGGGTCGGGCACGCGCTCTCCCGGGGCGAGCGCAGCGGGGCCGTCACCGGGGTGCTCTTCATCGACCTGGACGACTTCAAGGTGGTCAACGACACCCAGGGACACGCGGTCGGCGACGAGCTGCTGGTCGCCGTCTCGCTGCGGATCTCCACCGCGCTGCGCGCCTCGGACACCGCCGCCCGGCTCGGCGGCGACGAGTTCGCCGTCCTGGTGGAGGACGCGAGACGGCCCGCCGACGTGGACACCATCGCGTCCGGGGTGCTGGCGGTGTTCGCCGAACCGTTCAAGCTCACGTCGGGCACGGTGCGGGTGACGGCCAGCATCGGTGTGGCGACCACCGAGGACAGCGTGGACGCGACCGAGCTGCTCACCCACGCCGACCTCGCGCTCTACTCCGCCAAGGCGGCCGGCCGCCGCCAGTGGCGCCACTACCGGCCGGCCCTCCAGACCGGCATGGTGGAGCGGCACGAGCTGAACGAGCACCTCGACTCGGCGATCGCCGAATCGGCCTTCCAGCTGTACTACCAGCCGATCGTCGACCTGCGCTCGGGCGATCTGGTCGCCTTCGAGGCGCTGGTCCGCTGGCCGCACGACCGGCGCGGCATGGTGCTGCCCGACGAGTTCATCGCCCTCGCCGAGGAGAGCGGCCAGATCGTCCCGCTCGGCGCCTGGGTGCTGGAACGCGCCGCCCAGGAGGTCGCCGCCTGGCACGCCGCGAGCTCGGCGGCGCGGACGGCCGCCGGCCGGCCGCCGCTGCGGGTCAACGTCAACGTCTCGGCCCGCCAGTTCCGCGACGCCGGCTTCGTGGACGTGGTCCGCCGGGCGCTGGCCGCCACCGGCATCGACCCCCACACCCTCGTCCTGGAGCTCACCGAGTCGGTGCTGATGCGCCGCGACGACCGCGTCCACGCCGACATGGCCACGCTGTCCGGACTCGGTGTCGGCATCGCCATCGACGACTTCGGGACCGGCTACTCCTCGCTGTCCTACCTGCGCGAGTTCCCGATCTCCCTGCTCAAGATCGACAAGTCCTTCATCGACGGCCTCGGCCACTCGCCCCAGCAGTACGCCCTGGTCGAGGGCATCACCCGGATCGCCGACACCCTGGGCGTCCAGGTCATCGCCGAGGGCATCGAGCACCCCGACCAGCGCGACCTGCTCGCCGCGATGGGCTGCCCGCTCGGCCAGGGGTACCTCTTCGCCCACCCCATGGACTCCCCCCACGCCCGCGCCCTGGTCCGCCGGACCTCCTACGAGCCGGTCTGAGGACCTCCCCGGCTACACCTTCCGCAGGGCGCGCGACAGCACCGTGAGCAGCGCCAGCGTCGGCCTCGCGTGCCCCGCCTCGACGGCCCGGACGTCGGCCTCGGCGAGGCCCGTGCGGACGGCGAGGTCGGGGAGGGTGAGACCGAGGGCGGTGCGGCGGTCCCGGACGGCGCGGGCCAGGGCGTCGGCGGGGTCGCCGTCCGGATGGGCGGGGAAGTCCTCGATCAGGGGGCGCGCCAGATCCACCGAACTCTCCTCATCGGCCTGCGGGGCGCACAGTTTGACACGCCGTCAGCCCGCGGCGGCCCCAAGCGGAGGTCAAGGTTCCTTGACCTCCGCTTGGACCTCCCCCGCCGTCAGGAGTCGCCGCGGACCAGGTCGAGCAGCCCCGGGAAGCGCTGGTCCAGGTCCTCGCGGCGCAGCGTGGCGGCCCGGCTGTTGCCGCGGTCGACCTGGCGGATCAGGCCGGACTCGCGCAGCACCCGGAAGTGGTGGGTGAGGGTGGACTTGGAGACCGGGAGGTTGAACGAGGCGCAGGTGCGCGCCGCCCCCTCGCCCTCCCGCAGCAGGGCCGCGACCACGCCGTAGCGCAGCGGGTCGGCGAGCGCGCCCAGGACGGTGCGCAGGTCCATCTCCCCGGTCGAGGGGTGGCCTTCGGCGTCGGGCATCGGTTCCTCCTCCGCAAGGTATGGGTTGCATCGTACCTCGGCGCCATGGCAGCTTTAGGTTCGATCAAATCCGTACCTGGCCACCCCGTGGCCGGTTCAAGCCTGGAGTCACGCCCCCTTGAGCACGCAGCCCACACAGGCCGCACAGCCGACGCAGGCCATGCCGGCCGCGCCGTCAGACGCCCCCGACCAGCGGCGACGCCCCGCCCGCACGCCCGTCCTCGCCGCCGTCCTCCTCGCGGTCTTCGTCGTCCCGATGTCCATCTCCGGCACCGCGGTCGCCCTCCCCCGGATCGGCGCCGGCACCCACGCCGACCTCGCCCCGCTCCAGTGGGTGGTCAACGCCTTCAACGTGGCCTTCGCCTGCTTCACCCTGGTCTGGGGCTCGATCGCCGACGTCATCGGCCGGGCCAGGGCCTTCGCCGCCGGCGTCGCCCTCTACGCCCTCGGCTCGCTCGCCAGCGCCGTCGCCGCCGACGTGCTCTGGCTGGACGCCGCCCGCGCCCTCACCGGCATCGGCGGCGCCGCGATCTTCTCCTGCGGTGCGGCGATCCTCTCCACCGTCTTCGACGGCCCGGCCCGCGCCCGGGCCTTCGCGCTGTTCGGCACCGTCGCCGGGGCCGGCGTCGCCCTCGGCCCGTCGCTGGCCGGCGTGCTGGTGCAGGGCCTCGGCTGGCGCTGGGTGTTCGCGGTGCACGCCGTCGCCCTGGCGTTCGTCCTGCTCGCGCTGCCCGTGATCGCCCGAGCCGTGACCGCCGCACCCGGCGGCAGCGGCGGCGCCGGCGGCGGGCGGATCGACGTCCCCGGCAGCGCGCTGTTCGTACTCGCCATGGTGCTGCTCACCACCGCCATCGTCCAGGGCTCCCAGTGGGGTTGGGGCAGCGCGGGCGTGCTCGGCCTGTTCGCCGGCGCGGTCGCCGTACTCGGCGTCTTCGCGGCCGTCGAGCACCGCAGCGCCCACCCGATGCTGGACCTCGGCCTGCTGCGCGACCGCCGCTTCCTCGGCCTCTGCCTGGTGCCGGTGGCCGCCTCCTTCGGCTTCGTCACCGTGCTCACCTACCTGCCGAGCTACCTGACCGCCGTCACCGGCCGCGGCACCGGCGCCGCCGGGCTGCTGATGCTGCTGCTCACCGCACCGGTACTGGTCCTGCCGATGCTCGCCGCCAGGCTGGTCGCCCGCGGCGTGCGCCCGCTCACCCTGGTCCTCCTCAGCCTGGCCTGCCTGGTGGCGGGCGACCTCGCCCTCACCCTGCTCTCCCCCTCCGCCACCGTGCTGCTGCTCGCCGCCCCGATGCTCATCACCGGCGCCGGGATGGGGCTGTCGGCCGGCCTGGTCGACGGCCAAGCGCTGGAGTTGGTCGACCCGGCCATGGCGGGCATGGCGGCGGGCTTCCTCAACACCCTGCGCCTGGGCAGCGAGGCCGTCGCCGTCGCGGTGTACGGCTCCGCGCTGGCCACCGCGCTCGGCACCCGGATCTCCGACGGCATTGGCGCGCACCCGGGCGCCTCCCGGGCCGGCGAGGTCGCCGACCGGGCGGCCGGTGGGGACCTCGCGGGCGCCGCCGAACTCTCCGGCGCCGCCGACCACCGCGCCTTCACTGACTTCCTGGCGCACGCCTACGACTCCGCCTTCCACTCCGTGCTGTGGGGCCTGGCGGCCGTCGGCGCGCTGCTCGCCGTCCTCATCGCGCTGCTGCTGCGCGGCACCTCCGCCAGGAGCACGGCCTGACGGACGCCGACCGGCCCGCCGCCACGAGGGCGACGGGCCGGGGCCTACGGGCCGGGGCAGGAGCGCCGGGCGGATCAGCCCAGCGGCAGCTCCAGCCGGGACTCGTTCCCGCGCGGCGAACCGATGGTGGTGGTGCTGCCCACCTCGCCCGTGAAGGCGTACAGCCGGTCGCGGCTGTTGACGACCAGCGCCACCCGGTGGCCGACCGGCACGTCGTACGCGGCGGGCTGGAGCTCCCAGCCGACGGTGGCGTCCTGGCCGGGCGTCAGGCCGAGCGCGGTGTACGGCTCGTGGGTGATGATCCGCGCGGTGCCGTCCGGGGCGACGTCGAACAGGTACGCCACCAGGGTGGCGGCCTCCTCGGTGCTGCGCACGGTCAGCCGGACCGCCGCGGCGCCCCGGATCCGGCGGGCCACCCCGTCGCTGCCGGTCAGCGGGTCGGTCGACCAGACCAGCAGGTTCTCCCGCTCGAACTCGGCCAGGACGTACTTCCGGGGGTTGCCCGTCCACTCCTTCTGGCCCGTCTTCATGACCTCGTCCACCGCGGTGGCCTTGGTCTCCAGGCCGGCGGTGAAGCTCCGCGACCAGCCGGCGGCCTGCTTGTCGGCCAGCGCGCCGTCACCGTCGCCGTTGACACCGGTGAGGTACCAGGCCTCCGTGCCGGTGGTGACGTCCGCCCACGAGTCGTGGCCCTCCCGGCGGGCGGCCTCGGTGATCCGCTGCCCGCCGCCCAGCACGGGCTTGGTCTTGTAGGTGAACATGACCTGGTTGGTCACCCGCGGGCGGTTCGGCGCCTCGTTGTCGACACCCAGCAGGTGGTGGTCCAGGAACTCGTAGGCCTCCCGAAGGGGCTCCGCCAGGCCGGGGAACGGCAGGTGGGTCAGCAGACCGGACAGTCCGGCGCCCTCCGGCGCGCCGTGGTCGCCGATCCACAGGTTCAGCTGCTTCGGCACGGTCAGCCGGTTGTAGACGTCGATCACCGGGGCGACCGGGAAGAGGGTCTCGTGCCAGGTGTTGGAGATGTAGGTCGGGATGCCGAGTTCGTTGGTCTTGCCCAGGTACGTCTCCGGCGAGCGCTCGGTGCCCCAGGCGACCACGTCGTCGAGGTCGCGGTTCTGGTCGAACTTGTCGAGGATGTCCAGGGCCTCCTCGTCGAACTTGTCGTCCCGCTCCCCGCCCGTGAAGCCGACCAGCACCTTGACGGCCTCCACGTGCCGGGTGTCGTTGGCGTAGAGGCTGGTGGCCAGGTTGCCCCAGGTGCTCAGCGCGACCACGGCCTTGACCCGCTCGTCCCGGTCGTGCGCGGCGACCAGCTGGCTGATCCCGGAGCCGTAGGACACGCCGAGGAAGCCGACCTTGCTCGGGCTGAAGTGCCCCTCCGCGTAGGTGATGACCTTCGAGCCGTCGGCCCAGTCCTTGGGCCCGGCGACGTCGATGTGCCCCCCGGAGGTGGAGATCCAGCCCGGGTAGCCGAGGCCGCGCGGGGTGTAGGTCAGCACGTGGTAGCCGCGCAGCGCCAGCTTGAAGTAGGCGTAGACGAAGGGCAGCCAGCCGAGCGGGTTCCACCCCGCGGGCAGGATCACGACCGGGCGCTGCTCGTCGCCGTGCAGCTTGATGGTGAACGCCGACAGCTTGAGGTTCTCCTCGACGGGGATCCCGGTGACCTCGACCTCGGCGATCCGCCGCACCTGGGCCACCAGCTCGGCCAGCTCCGGCGGGAGCTGGACGCTCTCGTCGCCCTGGACGGCCGCCACCAGGGCGTTGCCGAGGTCGACGACGGCCTGGTTGACGGTGTTGCCCGGGCCCCGGAGGCCGCTGTCGGCGATCTCCGTGAGGGTCGCCTCGGTGATCGCCGGGATCGGCTGCCCACTGATACTGGCCATGCGAACCACCTTTTCCGTAACGGATGCTGACCGCATCATGGTCCGGAGTGACCGGATGCTAACTGATGCGTCGTCAGATTCGCTCGGATAGGTGGTTCGCGGCCGTCCTCCCTTGCCGATCGCCGAACCGTGGTATTCGCGGCGTCACCCGAGCGTGTCGAGCGCCGAACCGATCAGCGCCCGGGCCCGGTCCCCGTACACGGCCGTTCCGGACAACTTCTCGAAGGCGTCCAGGTAGTGGGCGATCTCGCGGGGCCGGGTGACGGTCAGGCTCGCCGTGAGGGTCTCCACCTCCACCTGCTCGCCGTCGTAGAGGCTGAAGGTCTCCAGCGGCCACACCTCCCGCTCCGCGCCCGCCGGGATGACCCCCAGCGAGACGGCGGGCAGCGCGGTCACGGCCAGCAGGTCCTCCAGCTGCCCGCGCATCACCCCGGCATCCCCGATCCGGTGGCGCAGGACCGACTCCTCCACCAGCAGGGCGCACCGCCGCCCGCCCTCCCGGACGATCCGCGAGCGCGCGAGCCGGGCGTCGACCGCGTCCGCGACGTCGTCGGGGGTGCCGTGGAAACGGGTGATGGCGGAGAGCAACGCCGTTGCGTAGCCCCGGCTTTGCAGGAACCCGGGGACGAGGGAGGAGCTGTACACCCGGAACACCCTGGTGCGCTCGAACAGCGGTACGTAGGAGTTCTGCAGCCGGGTGAGCCCGGTGCGCTGGAGCCGCCGCCACTCCACGTACATCGACTCGGCGGAGCGCGTCGCGGCGATGAGGTCGGCCGATTCCTCCTCTGCCCCGCAGAGCCGGCACCAGGTGCGGATGTCCTCGTCGGACGGCGAGGTCAGCGCGTTGATGATCCGGGAGGACTTGGAGGGGTGCCAGCCGGCCCGGAGCGCCAGCTCGCGCCCGTTGAACCCGGCGTCGCGGCACAGCTCGCGCAACCGGTCGGCGACCTCCTTGCGGACCGCCACCGCGCTGCTGGACGGCATGACTGAGGGCATGGTTCACCTGCCTGGGAATTGTCGGGGTGGACGGCGCACTCCCCGTGCGGCTCCTACCGAGAAGCGTAGCCGCGCACCGCCGCCGCGCCCGAGCCGATTGCACACAGTTGCAGCGGAGTTGGGGAGCAGAACGGAAGGCTGACGAACGGCCGCGCGAAACCGGGTCGCCACCGGCCGGGACGGCGGGCCAGACTGCCGGGGTGGACACTCGTCGGCCTTGCCCCTGCTGCGGCCATCTCGTCTTCGACGTCCGGGAGGGGTGGCCCGGTTCGTCCGTCGTCTGCCCGGTCTGCTCCTGGGAGGACGATCCGACCCAGCTCCGCCGGCCGCTCCTGTCGCGCGGCGCCAACAGCGTCTCGCTGGTGCGGGCCCAGCGGAACGTCCAGGAGTACGGCGCCTGCGACCAGCGCGGCCGCCGCTTCGTCCGGCCGCCGACGCCCGACGAGCCGCTCGACCCCGCCTGGCGGCCCATCGACCTGGCCACGGACGTCTTCGAGGACCGGGCGGACGAGGAAGGCCGCCCCTGGCCCGAGGACCGGTCGGTCTGGTGCTGGTGGCTGCCGTCCATCCCGGGCGCCACCGAGGACCCGACGCCGAGCGTGCCCCGCCTCGTCACCATCGACGTCGGATCCGTCCGCGACGAGAGCGGTCTCCACACCGTCCTGAAGCGCGAACTCGGCTTCCCGCCGTTCTACGGCAGGAACTGGAACGCCTTCTGGGACGCGATCACCGGCCTCGTCGCGATGCCCCGCGAGCTGCGCTTCACCGGCTGGGCCGAGCTGGAGCGCGAGATCCCGTCCTCGGCCGCGCTGCTCCGCAGCCAGCTGGCCGAATTCGCCACGGCCGAACGGGACTTCACGGTCGTCTACGACGAGTAGTCGACCGAGGCCGAAGCCCGTCCGGCAGGGCCCGGCGCCAGCAACTCCCCACTGGTGACGGCACAAAGGCCTATCGGCCGGCCCCTCCGCCCGGCACAATCACCGGTATGACGATCACCCCCGGCGTGCCGCCCAGGCGCAACCTGCCGATCGCCCTCGCCCGCAGTTTCCTGACGGGTGGCGTCATCGGAGGATCGCTCGCCGGGCTGGTCGTCGGCGTCGTCCTGGAGAATGTGCCGCTGCTCGTCGGCGGCCTGGGCGTGCCGATCGGCTACGGCCTGCTGTACCTCCTCGCCGGCTGGCCGCGGCGGGCGCGGGAGGCGGCCGTCGTCCCGCGTACGGCGCTGGCGGTGGTCGAGGGCCGGACCGTCCCCGAGGGCCAGGTGACCGACCGGGCGGTGCGGTTCGACCTCACCGTCGTACCGGACGACGGGCCCGCGTTCCGGGTGGAGCTCACCCAGGACATCAACGTCGCCGACCTCCCCGACTACGTGCCGCGCACCGTCCTGGTGGTCCGCTACCCGCCGGACCGGCCGACGGACATGCGGATCGTGAAGCGGCCGACCCCGGAGTGGGAGGAGCGGGCGGCCGGAGCCCGACTCGACTCCGCACCCGAGGCGACCAGGCTGAGCGAGCCTCCCGAGAGCCGTGCCGTCGGCTTCGTCGGGCTCCTCGGCCTGCTGCTCGCCGCCACGGCCGTCGTCTTCCTGTTCCGCGCGGACCTGTTCGAGCAGCAGCCCGCCGAACCGCCGTCCTCCTCGGCGGACCCCTCGGTCTCCTCCTCATGGTCGGCCGAGGTGGTGACGGGCGGGTCCGGCACCGTCGTGCTCGGCGCCGGCCAGTCCTTCCTCGACGACGGCGCGTTGGGCCGGTCGATCGACTCCGTGACCCGGAACGGCGAGTACGGCCCGGTGACCACCCTCCAGGTGACGGACAACCTGCTGGCGGTGACGTTCTCCTCGGCCGGCACGAAGGCCCGCGAGTTCGACCCGAAGTCGCTGCCCTACGAGCGGTTCCCCGCCCTGGTCGAGGAGGCCAGAACCACCCTCGGCGTCCACGCCCCGCAGGCCTGGAGCATCACTGTCCTCCGCACCGACGGCCCCGTCACCATCACGGTCAGCGTGACCGGGCCTGGGGGCGCCGCCGTGCTGGAGGCGGACGGGCAGGGCCGGGTGCTGCGGCGCACCTCGGCGCACTGAACCACGGACAGGAACGGGACGCAGATGAACTGGCACGGAGTTCTGGCGCTGTGGTGCGGGGCGTTCGGCCTCGTCGCGCTGGTCGGGTACGGGCGGTCGCTGGCCGGCCTGACCCGGGCGCAGCGGACGGTACGGGTGACGGGGCGGATCGAACGGGTGCGGGAGCCGCGGAACGGGAGCTCCCAGGAGGACGGGATCGCGGTGGTCGTCCGCTTCCGGGATCCCTCCACCGGCGAGGAGTTCGTCGTCACGAACGACACCGGGACCGGCGACCTGATCACCACGGCCTGGGTGGGCCGGGAGGTCGGAATCCGCTACCCGCCGGGGCGGCCACACGCCTTCCGGTTCACCAACAGCCCCCAGGACGGCGGGCGCGGGCTCGGCCTGCCGAACTCCGCGGTCCTCCTGATCTACGTCGGGCTGGTGGTCGTCGCCTCGATCGACTGGGGCTGGCCGTGGGCCCTGGTCGCGGTCTGCGGGCCGCTCACCGTCCTCACCGCCTTCCATCTGCCCGGGGAGCGGCGGCGCATGAGGAAGCGTCTCGCCGAGCTGGACGCCATGGCGTCCGCGACGGGCCGCGTCATCGCCGTCCTCAGGACCGTCGAGACCGACGCGGACGGCGACCTCCGCACCAGCCGGACGCCCGTCTACTCCTTCACCACCCCCGAGGGGACGGCCGTCACCGGCTACCAGCCCTCGTACCTGTCCGACACCACCGCCGTGTACGGCCAGGAGGTCGTGATCCACTACGCGCCCGACAACCCGGCCGACTTCACACCGGCCCTCGCCGCCACCCGCGGGTCCGTGGAGGCGAACCTCGGCTGCGCGGTCCTGGCCCTCGTCATCCTGGCCGCGGCGGCGGTCACGGGAGCGGTCCTGCTCTCCCGGTAGCCCCCGGCACCCCGTCAGTGGGAAGTCGGCGCAACGGCGCGCCCGGGGCCCTGGTCTGGCTCGAACGGCACGGCGTCGACTTCACCGCCGTCCTCGCCCTGACCGGGCTCGCCATGGCCTGCGCCCTCGCCTGGCCGTGGGGACGGCGCCTCCCGCGCGGGCCGCTGCTCGCCCTGGCCTGCGCGGGGACGCTACTGGTCCCGTACGGCCTGCTCACCGCGCTGCTCGCCCTCACCGGGGACGGTGGCGGCGCGGCGGCGCCGATCACCGGGTGGGTCGCGCCGGCCGGGGTCGGCGCCTTCCTGGGGATCGGGACGGCCCTGGGCGTCGGGGCCTGGTCGCGGCTCCGGCCGCGGCGGCGCGCCGGCGTCAGGGGTTCGTGACGGCTCGGTCGGAGTCGCTGCGCAGCACGCAGAACTCGTTGCCCTCGGGGTCGGAGAGGACGGCCCACCCCGTACCGTCGGGGTTCCGGTGGTCGCCGACGAAGGTGGCGCCGAGGCCGAGCAGCCGCTCCACCTCCTGGTCGCGCGAGGTCTCGGGCCGCAGGCACAGGTGGACCCGGTTCTTGACCGTCTTCGCCTCGGACACCTGGTTGAAGTACAGCACCGGCCCCTCCGCCAGCAGCACCTGCGTCTCCCGGTCCCCCGGCCGGCAGTCGGGGTCCAACGGCCGACCGGTCACACCACTCCAGAACCGCGCCAGCTCATAGGCGTCCGCACAGTCGATCGCCACGTTCTGCAACACCGAAACCATGCGCGCGAGTCTCCCCGATCCCCGCGCCGGACGCCACCGGGTCGCGCCCGCTCCCCGCACCCCCGCCGAGGGCGGGACCGGCCCGTGAGGAGCGGCCCCGCCGACGGCCCTGACCTGCGGCGATACGGCCCGGGTGCAGGCCCTCACGGACGTGCCTACGGTGGAGGGAGTAGCCCAGAGCATCCAGGAGGTTACGTTATGACTTCCGAGAAGAAGCCCGTCCAGCTCACGGCACGCACGGTGAGCGGCCACGTGGTCGCCAACGCACCGATCAGCGGCGACTTCGAGGCCACGCTGACCGACACGGACGGCAAGCCGATCGTGGGGCGGCAGATCACCTTCTACAGCACCGCGAGCGGCCAGCGCGTCGGCTCCGCGACCACCGACCAGAGCGGGATCGCCAAGCTGAACTCCGGCTCCAAGATCCTCGATCCGGTCATCGTCGCCAGCACCCTCACCACCGGCTGCGAAGCACGGTTCGAGGGCGACGACGAGTACCAGGCGGCCTCCGCCCACGCCGGCACCGCGGTCGGCGTGTAGTCGGCGCCGTACCCGGACACGTGCGGAGTGGGAAGTC
>NZ_JBHVEU010000046.1:0-30508 GCF_042802075.1 Kitasatospora sp. NPDC057518 | reverse complement strand
GCCCGGAACCTGGTGGTTCCGGGCCCTTTCCGTGTTCCCGTGTTCCTGTGCGCCCGTGTCCCCGTGCGGCTCAGGCGCCGCCGGTGTGCACGCTGAACGCCGAGCGGCGGGCCGCCCGGGCCACGCCCGGGTCGGGGTGCACGCTCGAGACCGCCGTCAGCACCGAGGCCGCCCGCGGGTGGCCGGACTGCCGGGCCCGGGCGAACAGCCGGACCGGGTCGCCCGCCGCGGCGCCCTCGACGTGGCCCACCAGCAGCTCGGTCTCGCCGTGGTCGAGCACCGCGGCCGCGGTGTCCACCCAGAGCCAGGCCGCGTCCTCCGCGCCCAGCACGTCCGCCGGGGCGACGCCCTCGTCCGCGCGCTCCGCCAGCCACAGCAGCGCGTACGGGCGCAGCACCGGCTCGTCCACCGCCGCGCGCACCGCCTGCTCGGCCGGTCCGCCGGCCACCCGCAGCGCCTCGAAGGCCAGCCCGCGCACCAGCGCGTCGTCGCCCTGGGCGGCGTCCAGCAGCTCGCCCACCGCCCGGTCGGCCGGACGGGCCGCGACCCAGGCCCGGAACTCGGCGCGGGCCGGGCCCGGCGAGTAGTCCGCGCAGGCGTTCAGCAGCTCGAAGGCGCTCTGCTCGATGTGCCCGGCCGCGGTCTGCGCGACCGTGCAGATCTCCTCCAGCTTCGCCCGCACCGCCCAGTGGCCGAGCGGCGACAGCTCCGCGGCGTCGTTCCTGCGCACCAGGGCGCCGACGGCCGCCAGGCCGTCCAGCATCCAGTCCAGGACGGCGGCCACGTCCGAGGGCGCGGCGGGGGTGTCGATCTGCGGCGCACGGCAGGTGCCGCGGACGGCGGAGACGGCCGAGGCCGCGTGCGGCACCGGCGACAGGCCGGGTCCGCCGAGGCCGGTGCCGACCCGGCGCTCGTCCAGGCCGCGGCGCAGCAGCTCCAGCAGCTCGCTCTCGGCGACCGGGCCGTCCACCAGGTGCAGGAAGGACAGCAGCTGCGGGGCCTGGTCCACGGCCTGCCCGGCCAGGACGGCGAAGACGCCGCGCAGCGCCGCGGGCGGCACCGGGGCGAGCAGGGTCCAGGCGTCGAACAGCGCCGACCAGCCGCGCACCACGGCCTCGTCGTCGTGCTCCCAGGCGTGCAGGCGCCAGCCGGGGCCGGCTCCGCCGTCCCGGGCCTCCACCAGGCCCACCAGCAGCGCCTGCCCCCAGGCCTTGGCGGCGGCACCGACCGTCATGGCCAGGGCCCGGCCCGCCGCGCGGGCGTCGTCCGGGAGCAGCTCGCCGCGCTTGTCGACCTCGGCCAGCTCACCGGCCCAGCGGGCGACCCGGACGGCGTCCACCAGCATCCGGCGGGCCAGCGGCGCCAGCTCGGACGGTGCCGGAAAGCCCTCCGGCACGGGAACCCTGCCCCGCCCGGGAGCCGGAGCGGGCCCTCGTCGCCGGGGTACTGCGTTACGGGGGACTCCCGCCCCGCCCGGCCTGCCACCGGCGGGCCGTTGGGCCGTTCCGGGGAGACGGGTCACCGTCGCACCGGTACCGATCGTCGGCGGGAGCGGGGCATCACGGTCGCGCGGGTTCCGAGACGTCACGTCGAGCAGTCTTCCCCTTGTACCGGCCTTCTGTCACATCCGGTTGTCCGTACGACCGGGCGACCGCCGGTGGCACCTCCGCAAGATCGGGCAACAACGGCAAACCGCCTGGCCGGAAACGTGTGACCTGCCCATGCCATGGGGGGCGGGCCGGTTGCCGGGAATGCTCGGGCGGTCACCGTGCGTACGGGTGGGGGGTAAGGGGCCGGGCCAAATATTGCTCCTGACAGCCGAGGGGCCCGCACGGGGGCGTTTCGGCCCGGCGACGCCCGGCAGGACTGTCCAGCCCGAATCCGGACGGATGGCGGGCGGCGTGATCGGGATCGAGCCGCACCGGAAGTCGGCCGGGCCGACTTTTCACGCGGGCCCGGAGGAATGGGAGGAACGTTCATTCCCGGACGGGGGGAATCGCACCGGGAAAAGCGGCGGGGACCAGCCGAAAACGCCCTCGCGCACAGGGGGGGTGGTTGAGCCCCTAGAGGAGCGGGGTGAGCCAGCGGCGGAGGAGTTCGGTGTAGCGGTCGGGGGCGGTGTTCCAGAGGGTGGCGTGGTCGGCGCCGGGGAAGGGTTGGAGGCTCACCACGTCGCGGCGGGCGGCGGCCAGCTTCTCGGCGGTGCCGAAGGGCGCGATCCGGTCCTCGGGGCTGTGCAGGAGGAGGGTCGGCACCCGCAGGTCGGTGCCGTCGGCGATGCGGCCGAAGTCGGCGAGGTCGACCCCGGTGCGGCCCTCGGCGGCGAGGGCGCCGAGCTCGGCGGCGACGCCCTGGAAGCCGGCCCGGGCGGCGTCCCGGCGGGCGGAGGCGGGCAGGTCGAGCACGGGCGAGTCGAGGATCAGGCCGCGGACGGCGTGCGACCAGGCGGAGCGGGCCACGGTCTGCAGCACGATGGTCGCGCCGACGGACCAGCCGTACAGGATCACCTTGCCCGCGCCGCTGTCGAGCGCCAGCCGCACCGCCGCCTCGATGTCGCGCCACTCGGTCTCGCCGAAGTGGCTGAGCCCGTCCGGGGAGGCGGGGGCGCCCCGGTCGCCGCGGTAGGTGACGGCGAGGGCGGGCAGGCCGAGCCGGTCGAGGACGGGGAGCACCGGGAGGGTCTGCCGGCGGTCGTCGCCGGGGCCGTGCACCAGGATCACCCAGGTGCCGCGCTTGCCGTCGAGCCGCCAGGCGGGGAGGGCGCCGAGCTCGCCGTCGGCGGTGGTGTCGGCGAAGGCCAGGCCGAGCGCCTCGGTGGGGTCGCCGAGGTGGACCCGCGGGGTGAAGCGGACCTCGGTGCCGGGGACGAGGGTGCCCCGGTCGGCGCGGACCAGTCGGCGGGTGACGCCCTGTTCGTCGGCGTGCAGCACCTCCTCGACGACCGCGTGCCCGCCGTCCGCCCACTCCACCGCCCAGCGGCCGGGACGCAGGCTCGCGGGGCCGCGGGTGAAGGTGACCCGGCCGGCGGCGAGGGCGCGGACCTGGACCGGCCCGGACTCCTGGACGGCGGTCACCGGACGGACCATCCGCTCGGAGGCCCGGCGGCCGACCACCAGCACGGCGGCCCCCACCGCGGCGGCCGCCACGACGGCGGCGGTTCCCCAACGCATCTCGCTCCCCGCTCTGTTGTTCACGGACGTTCTTCACGGACGTTGTTCACGGACCGGACGGTGTTCGAGCCCCAGTTCACCGGCGCTCCGCCCGACCGGCCACCGGGCTGGGCCGTCCGGGTCACCCGGCGGGCGCTCCCGGGGTGCTCAGGGCGGTACTCAGGGCGGTACTCAGGGGGTGCCGGTGGCGAGGGTCGGGGCGGGGCCGCGCCGGGCGATCCGACCGGGCGTCAGCGGCGTCCCCGTGTGACCAACCCCTCCGTGACCTCGGTTGACTCCCGGTTCGGGCCCGTGATGGGATCCTGGGGCCAAACGGAGGCATGGAGAGGAAGCCGGTGGAAGTCCGGCGCGGTCCCGCCACTGTCACCGGGGAGCACGCTCGGAACATCGCCACGGCGGGCCGTCGACGGCTGCTGGAAGGCTCCGGGGGTGCGTTCGACCCGGAAGCCAGGAGACTCTCGCCGCCGTCACGTCGATCCAGGGCGCGGACCCTGAGTGAGGACACGCACGCGATGCAGGCTGCCCCGCCCGGCCGGACTCCGAGCTGCCCTCCGCCGTGCGGCCGATGACCCCGCGCGCGCCTTCCCCCGCTCCGCGCCCGCTGACCCGAGCCTCGCGCCCGCTGGCCCGCGCCGCCGTGTTCGCGCTCGGCGCCGCCGCGGGCTACGCCGCCGACGCCCGCTTCGCCGACCCCCGCCGGGGCCACCCGGTGGCCGTCTTCGGCAGCGCCGCGACCCGGCTGGAGCGGCGGTTGTGGCGCGACGACCGTGCCGCCGGGGCCGGGTACACCGCGCTGTGCGTGGGCGCGGTCACGGCGGGCGCGCTCGCCCTGGACCGTACGGTGGGCCGACGCCCGCTGGGCCGGGCGGCGCTGGCGGCGGCCGCGACCTGGACGGTGCTCGGCGGCACCTCGCTGACCCGGGAGGCCCGCACCATCGGCCGCTCACTGGCCGCCGGCGACCTCGCCGCCGCCCGGGAGCGGCTGCCGCACCTGTGCGGGCGGGACCCGAGCGCGCTGGACGGGCAGCAGATCGCCCGGGCGGTGGTCGAGTCGGTGGCCGAGAACACCGCCGACGCCGTGGTGAACGCGCTGACCTGGGGCGCCCTGGCCGGCACCCCCGGCCTGCTGGCCTTCCGCGCCGTGAACACCCTGGACGCCATGGTCGGCCACCGCTCGCCCCGCTACGCCCGGTTCGGCTGGGCCTCGGCCCGGCTGGACGACGTGGCGGGCTGGCCGGGCGCCCGGCTGACGGCGCTGCTGACGGTGGCCGCCGCCCCCGAGCCCCGGACCGCCTGGCGGGTCTGGCGGCGCGACGGCTCCGCGCACCCGAGCCCGAACGCGGGCCAGGCCGAATCGGCGTTCGCCGGCGCGGTGGGCGTCCGACTGGGCGGCACGCTGCGGTACGGCGAGCGGGTGGAGCACCGGCCCGTCCTGGGCGCGGAGCTGCGGCCGGTGACGGTGGACGACATCGAGCGGGCCTGCGCGCTCTCCCGGCGGGTGGGCGCACTGGCGCTGGGTACGACGGTCGCGGGGCACGTCCTGCTGCGGGCACTGCTGAAGAAGAGGGGACGGGTATGAGCAACGCACTGCTGGTCGCGGGGACGACCTCGGACGCGGGCAAGAGCGTGGTGACGGCCGGGATCTGCCGGTGGCTCGCCCGCCAGGGCGTACGGGTCGCGCCGTTCAAGGCGCAGAACATGTCGCTCAACTCCTTCGTCACCGCCGACGGCGCCGAGATCGGCCGCGCCCAGGCGATGCAGGCGCAGGCCGCCCGGGTGGAGCCGGAGGCGGCGATGAACCCGGTGCTGCTCAAGCCGGGCGCGGACGGCCGCAGCCAGGTGGTGCTGCTCGGCCGACCGGTGGCCGAGGTCGGCGCGCTGGACTACCGCGAGCGCAAGCCCGTCCTGCTGGAGCGCGCCCTGGAGTGCCTGGCCGACCTGCGCGGCCGCTACGACGTGGTGGTCTGCGAGGGCGCGGGATCGCCCGCCGAGATCAACCTGCGCGACCGCGACATCGCCAACATGGGCCTGGCCACGGCCGCCGCCCTGCCGGTGGTGGTGGTCGGGGACATCGACCGCGGCGGGGTCTTCGCGGCGATGTACGGGACGCTGGCGCTGCTGTCGGCGGAGGACCAGCGGCACGTGGCGGGCTGGTTCGTCAACAAGTTCCGCGGCGACGCGCGGCTGCTGGCGCCCGGGCTGGAGATGCTGCACGAGCTGACCGGCCGTCCGGTGCTGGGCACGCTGCCGATGCTGCCCGGGCTCTGGCTGGACGCCGAGGACTCGCTGGACCTGTCCACCGTGGCGGACCGGGCGGACGGGCCCGGGCCGCTCGGCGCGGACGTGCTGCGGGTGGCCGTGGTGCGCTTCCCCCGGCTGTCCAACTTCACCGACATGGACGCGCTCGCGCAGGAGCCGGGCGTGCTGGTCCGCTGGGCGACCAGGCCGGAGGAGCTGGCCGACGCCGACCTGGTGGTGCTGCCCGGTACCCGGGCCACCGTCGCGGACCTCGCCTGGCTGCGCGAGCGCGGCCTGGAGCCGGCCCTGAAGGCGCGGGTGGCGGCCGGACTGCCGGTCCTCGGGGTCTGCGGCGGCTACCAGATGCTGGCGCACTCCATCGTGGACGAGGTCGAGTCGAAGGCGGGCGCCGTCGACGGTCTCGGGCTGCTGCCGACGCGGGTGCGGTTCGGCGTCGAGAAGGTGCTGGCGCGGCCGGTCGGCGAGGCGTTCGGGCAGCGGGTCGAGGGCTACGAGATCCACCACGGGGTGGTGACCGTGGAGGGGGGCAGTCCCTTCCTGGACGGCTGCCGGGTCGGCCCGGTCTGGGGCACCACCTGGCACGGCGCGCTGGAGAACGACGGGTTCCGCCGCGAACTCCTGCGCGAGGTCGCCGAGTTGTCCGGCCGGGCGTTCGTCCCGGCGCCGGACACCTCCTTCGCCGCGGCGCGCGAGGCCCGGCTGGACCGGCTGGGCGACCTGATCGAGGAGCACGCGGACACCGACGCGCTGTGGAAGCTGATCGAGGGCGGGGTGCCGGCGGCCGGATCGCTGCCGTTCCTCCCGCCCGGGGCCCCTGGGAGTGACGCATGAGCCGGACACGGACGCAGGGCTGGGCAGGACCGCCGAACCGGGCGGGGCGGCAGGGCCGGGCACGATCACAGAGTCAGGCACGACAGGACTGGGGTACGGCATGAGTGACGTCCGCTATCCGTTCACCGCGATCGTCGGCATGGCCGACCTGCGGCTCGGACTGCTGCTGAACGCGGTCTCCCCGGCCGTGGGCGGCGTGCTGGTGCGCGGCGAGAAGGGCACCGCGAAGTCGACCATGGTGCGCGCGCTGGCCGGCCTGCTGCCGTCCATCGCCACCGTGGACGACTGCCGCTTCGCCTGCGACCCGGCCGCGCCCGACCCGCAGTGCCCGGACGGGCCGCACGACTCCCCGTCCTCCTCCGAACGGCCCTCCCAGCTGGTCGAGTTGCCGGTCGGCGTGGCCGAGGACCGGATCGTCGGCTCGCTCGACCTGGAGCGGGCGCTGGCCGAGGGCGTCAAGGCCTACGAGCCCGGACTGCTCGCCCGGGCGCACCGCGGCGTGCTCTACATCGACGAGGTGAACCTGCTCCAGGACCACGTGGTGGACCTGCTGCTGGACGCCGCCGCGATGGGCCGCTCGTACGTCGAGCGCGAGGGCGTGTCGGTGCGGCACGCGGCCCGGTTCCTGCTGGTCGGCACCATGAACCCGGAGGAGGGCGAGCTGCGGCCGCAGCTGCTCGACCGGTTCGGCCTGACCGTCGAGATCGCCGCCACCCGGGACCCGGCCGAGCGCGCCGAGGTGGTCCGCCGTCGGCTCGGGTACGACGCGGACCCGGCCGGCTTCGCCGCGCGGTTCGCCGAGGAGGAGCGGGCGCTCGCCGAACGCATCACCGCGGCACGGGAGTTGCTGCCCAAGGTCGAGCTGACCGATGTGGCGCTGCGTCAGATCACCGCCGTGTGCGCCGCGTTCGAGGTGGACGGGCTGCGCGCGGACATCGTGATGGCCCGCACCGCCGTCGCGCTGGCCGCCTGGGACGGGCGCACCGAGGTGCTGGAGGAGGACGTCCGCAAGGCCGCCCAGCTGGCACTGCCGCACCGCCGCCGCCGCAACCCCTTCGACGCGCCCGGGCTGGACGAGGAGCAGCTGGACCGGACGCTGGAGGAGCACGCCCAGCAGGAGGAGCCGGAGCCCGAGGACGACGGGCCCGGCCCGGACGGCGACGGTGGCGGCAGCGACGACGGCGACGGGCCGGAGGGCGGCCCGGACGGGGGCGGCCCCGACGGCGGCGGCGCGCCCGAGCCGTCCGACGGCGGCCCCGAGGCGCCCGAGGCGCCCTCCCCCGAGGACCCCGCCTCCGATGGCCCCGAGGCACCCGCACAGCCGCCCGTACCGGCCCAACACCCGGCCCCCGCGCGGGAGTCGGCGCCGGTCGCGGCCGGCGACCCGTACCGGACGCGGCTGTTCACCGTGAAGGGCACCGGGCACGGCGCCCAGGGCCGCCGCTCCCCCGCCGAGACCACCGGCGGGCACACCATCCGCGCCCGCCGCCCGCAGGGCGCGCTCGCCCGGCTGCACCTGACCGCGACCCTCCAGGCCGCCGCGCCGCACCAGGCCGCGCGCGGGCGCAGCGGGCGGGCGCTGGTGGTGCACAAGGACGACTTCCGCGAACAGGTGCGCCAGGGACGGGAGTCCAACCTGGTGCTGTTCGTGGTGGACGCCTCCGGCTCGATGGCCGCCCGGCAGCGGATGACCGCCGTCAAGGGCGCGGTGCTGTCGCTGCTGATGGACGCCTACCAGCGCCGCGACAAGATCGGCATGATCACCTTCCGGGGCTCGGGCGCCGAGCTGGCACTGCCGCCCACCTCCTCGGTGGAGGTCGGCGCGGCCCGGCTGGAGTCGCTGCCCACCGGCGGGCGGACCCCGCTGGCCGCCGGCCTGCTGCGCGCCCACGAGGTGCTGCGGGTGGAGCGGCTGCGCGACCCGAGCCGGCGCCCGCTGCTGGTCGTGGTGACCGACGGCCGGGCCACCGGCGGGCGGGACGCGCTCGCCCAGTCGCGCCGCGCGGCCGCGCTGTTCGCGGCGCAGGGCACGGCCAGCGTGGTGCTGGACTGCGAGTCCGGCCCGGTCCGCCTGGGCCTGGCCCGCACCCTGGCCGGGCTGCTCGGCGGCACCGCCGTCAGCCTGGACGAGCTGCGCGCCGAGGGCGTGGCCTCGCTCGTCCGCGAGAACCGCGCCGCGGACCGCTCCGCGAACCGTTCGACCACTTCGATGCGAAAGGCGGCCTGAGCCGACATGCCCAAGGGAGTCCCCGAGAGCGTCCCCGACGACGGTCTGACGACCCGTCAGCGCCGCACGCTGCCGATCACCGCCGTGCACACCGGCCCCGGCAAGGGCAAGTCCACGGCCGCGTTCGGCATGGCGCTGCGGGCCTGGAACCAGGGCTGGCCGGTCGGGGTGTTCCAGTTCGTGAAGTCCGCCAAGTGGAAGGTCGGCGAGGAGAACGCGCTGCGCGTGCTCGGCGCCTCCGGCGAGGGCGGCACCGTCGACTGGCACAAGATGGGCTCCGGCTGGTCCTGGATCCAGCGCTCCGCCGAGCAGGAGATGTCCAGCGAGGAGGCGGCCAAGGAGGGCTGGGAGCAGGTCAAGCGCGACCTCGCGGCCGAGACCTACCGCTTCTACGTGCTCGACGAGTTCACCTACCCGATGCACTGGGGGTGGGTCGACCCGGACGAGGTGGTCGCCGTGCTCAAGGACCGCCCGGGCAGCCAGCACGTCGTCATCACCGGCCGGTACGCGCCCGAGGCGCTGACCGGCTTCGCCGACCTGGTCACCGAGATGACCAAGGTCAAGCACCCCATGGACGCCGGCCGCAAGGGCCAGCGCGGTATCGAGTGGTAGACCGTTGAGCAACATCCCCCGCCTCGTCGTCGCCGCGCCCTCCTCGGGCGCCGGCAAGACCACCGTCGCCACCGGCCTGATCGCGGCGCTCGCCGCGCGCGGGCTGGCGGTGTCGCCGCACAAGGTCGGCCCCGACTACATCGACCCGGGCTACCACGCGCTCGCCGCCGGGCGCCCGGGCCGCAACCTGGACGCCTTCATGTGCGGGCCGGAGCGGATCGCGCCGCTGTTCCTGCACGGCGCGGCGGGGGCGGACGTCGCCGTCGTCGAGGGGGTCATGGGCCTGTTCGACGGGGCCTCCGGACGCGGCGAACTGGCCTCCACGGCGCACGTCGCCAAGCTGCTGCGGGCACCGGTGGTGCTGGTCGTGGACGGCTCCTCGCAGTCCCGCTCGGTGGCCGCGCTGGTGCACGGCTTCGCCTCCTGGGACCCGCAGGTGCGGCTCGCCGGGGTGATCCTCAACCGGGTCGCCTCCGACCGGCACGAGCACCTGCTGCGCGAGGCCCTGGAGGAGGGCTCCGGCGTGCCGGTGCTGGGCGCGCTGCGCCGCTCGACGGCGGTCGCCACACCCTCCCGCCACCTCGGGCTGATCCCGGCGGTGGAACGCTCGGCGGAGGCCCTCCGGGCGGTCGCCGACATGGGTGAACTGGTCGCCTCCTCGGTCGACTTGGACGCCCTGCTCGAACTCGCCCGGACGGCACCGGAGTTGGACGCCGAACCCTGGGACCCGTCGGCCGAGGTCACCCCGGTGGCCGGCCGGCCCCGGATCGCGGTGGCGGGCGGCGCGGCCTTCTCCTTCTCGTACGCCGAGAACGCCGAACTGCTCGGCGCGGCGGGCGCGGAGGTGGTCCCGTTCGACCCGCTGCACGCCTCCTCGCTGCCCGCCGGAACGGCCGGCCTGGTCATCGGCGGCGGCTTCCCCGAGCTGTACGTCCGCGAGCTGAGCGGCAACGCCCCGCTGCGCGCCGCCATCGCCGCGTTCGCCGCCGCGGGCGGGCCGGTCGCCGCCGAGTGCGCCGGACTGCTCTACCTGGGACGGGAGTTGGACGGCCTGCCGATGTGCGGCGTGCTGCCCGCCGACGCCCGGATGACCGAACGCCTCACCCTCGGCTACCGGGAGGCGGTCGCCCTGCACGACTCCCCGCTGGCCCCGGCCGGCACCAGGCTGCGCGGCCACGAGTTCCACCGCACGGTCTGCGAGCCCGGCGCGGGCGAACTCCCCGCCTGGGGCTGGCGCCTGCCGACCGGCCCCCGCACCGAGGGCTTCGCGAGCGGCAACGTGCACGCCTCCTACCTGCACCTGCACTGGGCGGGCGCACCGGCGGTGGCCGCCTCCTTCACCGCTGCGGCGGCGGCCTTCGCGGCGGGGGCGGCGTAGTCCGGGGCTTCGGCGGTGGGGGGCGGCGTTGATGGGGGCGGCGTTGATGGGGGCGGTCGCGGCCGTGCGGTCCATGGCCGCACCCCTGTGGCACCCCCGGGATAACGCCGCGACGTCGCGGGGTGCGCGGCCGTAGGCTCCGCGCATGCATGTGATCGTTCTCAACGGCGGGTCCAGCTCCGGCAAGTCGAGCATCGCCCTGCGCTTGCAGGAGCTGCTGCCGGACCCCTGGCTGCACCTCGGCGCGGACACCATGGTCGAGGCGCTGCCGCCGTCACTGCGCACCGGCGGCGAGGGCATCGGCGGGCTGGAGGACGGGGACGGGACGGTCGAGGTCGGCCCGGTCTTCGCCACCCTGGACGCCGCCTGGACGCTCGGGGTCGCGGCGATGGCCCGGGCCGGGGCCCGGATCGTGGTGGACGAGGTGTTCCTCGGCGGCGCCGCCTCGCAGGCCCGGTGGCGGTCGGCGCTGGAGGGCCTGGACGTGCTCTGGGTCGGGGTGCGCTGCGATCCGGCGGTGGCCGCGAAGCGGGAGGCCGCCCGCGGCGACCGGGCGGCCGGGATGGCCGCCGCGCAGGCCTCGCTGGTGCACGAGGGCGTCACGTACGACCTGGTCGTCGACACCTCGCGGGCCTCGGTGGACGACTGCGCCCGGCTCGTCGCTGGGCGGGCAACCTCCGACGGCTGAGGCCGCACTCTCCCTTCCGGAGCCACCGGCGCCGGGCCCGTCGCCGCCGCTACAGCGCGAGGGTCTGCCAGCCCCGGGTGATCTGGTCGTGGACGGCCGCCGGGTCCGGCGCCGTCGGCTGGGCCGCCGCCAGCGCCGCCAGCAGGGCCGTGCCGTCCGCCGGGCGCTGTTCGGGGGCCATGGCCAGCGCGCGGGTGACGACGGCGGCGAGCGCCGGGTCGAGGGCTTGGACCGCCGCCAGTGCCGCGGGTTCGGGCCCGGTCTCCACGATCCGGCGGATCACCGCTCCCGTGTTGGTCGCCGCGAACGGGCTGGCGCCGTGCGCCGCGCACACCACGCAGCACGCCCAGGCCCACACGTCGGCCGCCGTACCGACCCGCTCCTCACCGAACTGCTCCGGCGCCATGTACGTCAGGGTGCCCGGCCCGCCGCCGGTGGCGGTCAGCCGGGTGCCGTCCACGATCGCCGCGATGCCGAAGTCCAGCAGGCGCGGACCGGCCGTGGTCAGCATGATGTTGGCGGGCTTGAGGTCCCGGTGGACGAGCCCCAGCCGGTGCACCCCGGACAGCGCCACGGCCAGCGCCAGCGCGAGGGCCCGCAGCGCCTCGGCGGAGCGGATCGGCCCCTGCTCGCGCAGGTGGGCGTCCAACGGGCGGCCGTCCAGCAACTCCATGGCCAGGTACGGGCGTCCGGAGTCCACACCGGTGTCGAGCACCCGGGCGGTGTAGGCGCCGGGGACCATCGCCAGCACCTCGGACTCGCGCTGGAAGCGGCGCAACAGGTCGGCGTCGTCGAGGAGTTCGAGGTTGATGGTCTTGAGCGCGACCTGGGTGGCGGAGCCCTGCCGCTGGGCGAGGTAGACCGTGCCCATGCCGCCGGAGCCGATCCGGCCGAGGAGCTGGTAGCCGCCGATCGTACGGGGCTCGTGAGCACCGAGGGGGCTGCCGACGGGCGGCCTCGGCAGCACCGGCGGGGCGGCCGGGGCAGCCGACACCGGAGGGGCGGGCTGCGCGAACTGCGTGGGGACGTACGGGGCCTGAGGCGGGGCGTACGGCGTCTGCGGCGGGACGTACGGCGCCCGCGCCGGCGCGGTGGGCACGTACGGGTTCGGCGACGCCGGGAACGCCTGGGCCGCTTGGGCCGCCTGGGCGGCCTGGGCCACTCGGGCCTCTTCGGCGCGCACCGCCTCCGCGCCGACCGGCCTGGCCCGGCGGCTCGCCGCCATCGCGACGGCCTGGAACACCAGCGCGGCGACGATCAGCCCGACCGGCAGGAGGAACACGGCGAGCACCGCGCGGAGGGCGAGCAGGCCGGCGATCTGGGCCCGGCTCCGGCCGGACCGCCACAGCCGAGGCGGCATGCCGACCGTCCACAGATTGCGCTGGGTCAGGCACCAGAGCAGCAGCCAGAGCAGCAGGCAGACGACGAAGGAGGTGATGTACCAGGTCCGCGCCGAGTGGAGGGGCAGGTGCGAGACGATCGTGAGGTACCGCGCGTTGTAGACGTCGAACGACCGCCCCAGCCCCTCGAAGAGGACGCTGCTCCAGGCGCGCAGGACGGCCAGCACTCCCACGGCGGTCAGCAGACCCACCGTCAGTTCGCCGATCGTCGCGCCGGTGCCGCCCCGCGCACCTCCGGCCGGGTCCGCGCCGGCGGCCGCCAATGCCCGGCGGCGCATTGCCGCTTGGGCACGGACCAGCACCGGCAGCGTCGCCAGCCGCACCAGCAGCGCCACCCCGACCACCACCAGTACCGCGACGTCGAGCGTGTTCAGCATTTCTTCCCCCTGCCTGATCGGGCAGAGGGAGTATAGGCGGGCACCCCCGGGCCCCGGCCCTACCGGGTCCCACCGGGTCCTACCGGCTCCTACCGGCTCCTACCGGTCGAGCAGCACGGCGAGGTAGCGGTCGATCTCCTCGCGCAGCTCCTCCGGCATCGGCACGTGCCAGTGCCCGCTGCCGGCCGTGGCGTTGAACAGCACGCCGTCGCACCAGCGGATCAACCGGCGGGCGTCCCCCGCGGGGTCGCCCGAGCCGGAGGCGGCGAGCAGCTCGGCGGCGCGCTGGGCGAAGCGCGCGCCCAGGCGGTCGTAGAGGGTGCGCAGTTCGGGCCTGCGGGTGGCCTCCAGGGCGAGTTCCAGGCGGGCCAGGGTGAGCCGGCGGCCCTCCGTGAGCGCCCGGAAGAGCACCTCGGCGCCGACCTCGGCCAGCAGTTCGCGCGGCGGGACGGCGGCCCGCGGCAGTTCGCCCTCGGCGAGGACCGGGAAGTCGGCGGTCTCCCGCTCGACGATCCGGGTGAGCACGAGCTCCAGCAGGGCGGCCCTGGTCCGGGCGAGGTTGGAGGTCGAGCCGGCGGGCAGGCCGGACGCGTCGTCCACGGCGCGGTGGGTGAGCCCGCGCAGGCCGGCGTCGGCGATCAGGTCGATGGCGGCGTCGGCGATCAGGGTCGGGCGCGGGGGTGTCATGGGTCCGATCATGGCCTTTCCAGTCGGGCTCCCCCAACTCACTACAGCCGTAGTTTACGGCTCACTACACATGTAGTAGCGTGCCGGACATCGGACACTACACCTGTAGTGACCGGGTCGCGCGAGAAGAGGAGCCCCCTCATGGGCCTGCACCAGGCGATCGTCATCGGCGGCGGCATCGGCGGCCTCACCGCCGCCCTCGCCCTCCACCGGCAGGGCATCCCCGTACGCGTCCACGAACGCGCCGAATCCCTCGAACCCGTCGGCGCCGGGCTCGCCCTCGCCCCCAACGCCCTGCGCTCCCTCGACCGGCTCGGCGTCGGCGCGCGCCTGCGCGCCCTCGCCGCCCCGCACCCCGCCGTCGGCCTGCGCCACCCCTCCGGCCGCTGGCTCGCCCGCCTCGACACCACGGCCTTCGAGGCCTGCTTCGGCGACACCATCGCCGCCGTCGCCCGCGCCGACGTCATCGCCGCCCTGGTCGACGCGCTCCCGGAGGACACCGTCCGCACCGGCTCGCCCGCCGCCCTCGTCACCCCCGGCAGCGCCACCGAACCCGCCGTCCTGCGCACCGCCGACGGGGAGGAGACCGCCGACCTGGTCGTCGCCGCCGACGGCATCCGCTCCGCGACCCGGGCCCTGCTCTTCCCCCGCCACCCCGGCCCCCGCTACAGCGGCTTCACCACCTGGCGCGCCGTCGTCACCCCCGACCGCCGCCCGGCCGCCGTCGGCGAGGTGTGGGGCCGCGGCCGGCTCGCCGGAGTCGTCCCGCTCGCCGACGGCCGGGTCTACGTCTACGGCGCCGCCCTCGCCCCGGCCGGCGAGCGGGCCACCGACGGGGACGAACGGGCCGAACTCCTGCGCCGGTTCGGCGACTGGTGCGCCCCCGTACCGCAGCTGTTCGCCCTGGCCGAGCCCGAACGCGTCCTGCGCCACGACGTCTGGGACCTCGCCGACCCGCTGCCCGCCCACCACCACGGCCGGGTCGCCCTCCTCGGCGACGCCGCCCACGCGATGTGCCCCTTCCAGGGCCAGGGCGCCTGCCAGGCCATCGAGGACGCCGTCGTCCTCGCCTCCCTGCTCACCCCCGCCGCCGACCCGGCCGCCACCCTGCCCGCCTACACCGCCGCCCGGCTCCCCCGCACCACCGCCGTCGTCGCCGCCTCCCGCCGCATCGGCAACCTCGTCGCCCTCCGCTCCCCCGCCGCCACCCTCCTGCGCGACACCGCCCTCACCCTCACCGGCCTCCTCCCCGCCCGCACCCTGCTGAACCGCTCGGCCGCGACCTTCAACTGGCAGCCGCCGACCCTGGGCCGAGCGGGATGAGGCGGACCGGGGCGAGGAGACCCTCAGCCGCCGGAGCCAAGGCCGGCTACGTGTCGGTGTCCTTGGGGTGCCGGGGCGAGGCGTAGACGAAGTGGACGGTGCGGGCCGCCTCGTCCACCAGGTACCGCACCCGGCCGCCCGCCGTCACCTCGTACTCCCATTACGGCAGCTCGACCCCGCCGAAGACCCGGGTCGCCAGGCGCCCCCGGAGCCGGTGCTGCCGATCGGGGTCCCGCGCCGAGACGGCGGGACGTCGTCGCCGCGCTTGGGGCTCACGACTCGACCACCTCGCCGTGGTCGTCGCCGGGGAGGGGGCCGGTGAGCTCGGCCGCCAGTTCCGGATCCGCGAGGACCCTGGCGGTGGCGCGCCACTCGGCTGTCACCCGGTGCAGGCCGGCGTGCACGTCCAGCTCGACGACGTCACGCGTCACGTCGACGAGGTCGACGACGAACTCCCGGATCTCCTCGGCCGACAGGTGCCTGACCCAGGGGAAGACCGCGGGAAGGGCCGGCAGCACGGCCCGCGCACCCTCATCGCTGCCGATCAGCGCGGCGAGCAGGCGCGCGGTGACGTCCGCGGTCTGCTCGCGCTGGCGGTCGTGGCGCTCGGTGGTGAGGTAGAGGTCCTCGCCGTCCCGCCGCGTGACGCGCACGCGCTGGGCCCGCTCCACGGTGTCCGCGACACGCTTGGAGTTCTTCGACAGCTCGGAGAAGGACACGGTGAGGGTCGGCATGGTCCGACGGTAGTTCGGAATACGTTCCGAAGTCCATCGCGACGAGGCCGTCGGGCGGCCCGTGTCGGTGGCGGTTGCGATGATGCGCGCCATGGATGACTCCGGCCGCCGCGCCATTGCCGAGTACTGGGACGCGGCCGCCGCGGCCTTCGACGAGGAGCCCGACCACGGGTTGCGGGCGGAGCCGGTGCGGGCGGCGTGGCTTCGGCGGGTGCGGGGGTGGGTGCCGGGCGGGGCGGCGGACGTGCTGGACGTCGGGTGCGGCACCGGCTCGCTGTCGCTGCTGCTCGCGGCGGACGGGCACCGGGTGACGGGCGTGGACCTGGCGCCGCGGATGGTCGGACGGGCCAGGGCGAAGCTGGTCGCGGCGGGCCTGACGGCGCGGTTCCTGGTGGGTGACGCGGGCGCGCCGCCGCTCGGGGACGAGAGCTTCGACGTCCTGCTGTCGCGGCACCTGGTCTGGACGCTCCCCGAGCCCGAGCGGGCGCTGCGCGCCTGGGTGCGGCTGCTGCGGCCGGGCGGCCGGCTGGTCCTGGTCGAGGGCCGGTGGCGGGAGACCGGGCAGGCCACCGTCTCGCCGTACCCGGCCGGGGCGGGGCCGCTGCCGTGGGGCGGCGGGGTCGGGGCGGAGGAACTCGCGGCGGCCGTACGGCCGTTGGTCTCCGAGCTGCGGGTCGAGCCGCTCGGCGGGGAGGCCGAGCTGTGGGGCGGCCCGGTGGACGACGAGCGGTACGCGCTGGTCGCGCGCCGTTGAGTGGCCCGCCGGGTGCCCAGGTCAGACGGGCTGGCCGAAGGTGCCGGTGAGCGGGTCGGAGTGGTGGCAGGCGGCGCAGCGCAGCCGGGTGTAGATCGCCACCGCGCCCATGAAGACGTCCTCGCGCCCGTCGGCCGGGGACGTGGAGGCGGCGGGTTCCCCGCAGTCCAGGCAGACCCGGCGGGGGCGGGCGGCGATCGAGCAGGCGCGGCAGATCAGGTGGGTCGGGTGTTCCGCGTGCACGACGACGGGCTGCGGCCCGCCGTACAGCAGGTGGTCGCACCAGGTGCAGGACTCGTCCCGCTGCGACGCCAGCATCCGGGCGCGGGTCTCCTGCTGCCACTTCGCCGCCTCCTGCAGCGGCACCTTGACCGGCGGCCCCCACCCGGAGGCGGTCAGCCACTGGGCACCCTCGGTGCCGGCGGCCCGCAGCTGGTCGCCGACGGCGATGTCCCTGGGGGTCTTCTCTTTCATCGGGGCCTCTCCTCCGGTGGGCTTCCGCAGGGGATAACGCCGCCGGGACACCGCTGGACACGCCGCCCGCGCCCGCCCTTGGAGGCACCGGCCCGGTTCAGAGGAGCGGCTCGGTGTCCCCGTGCGCGATGAGGAGCTTGCGCAGCAGGGCGTCGAGCCGGCTGCGCTCGTCCGCGTCGAGGGCCGAGAGGATGCGCTCCTCGTTGCGGACGTGACCGGCCAGGGCCCCGTCGATCAGTTCCTTGCCGGCCGGGGTGAGGCGGACCAGGACGGCCCGGCGGTCGGTCGGGCAGGGGTTGCGCTCGACCAGTCCCTTGGCGGACAGCCGGTCGACCCGGTTGGTGATGGCCCCGGAGGTGACCATCGCGGACTTGAGCAGCGCGCGGGCGTTGAGCTCGTACGGCTCGCCGGAGCGGCGCAGGGTGGCCAGCACGTCGAACTCGGAGGAGTCCAGGCCGCAGGCGGTGAAGTACTCGCGCAGGGCGTTGTCGACCCGGACGTTGAGCCGTCGCAGCCGGCCGATCAGGGCCATCGGCCCGGCGTCCAGCTCGGGGCGGGCCCGGGCCCACTGCTCGACGATGTCGTCCACGGTGTCGCGCTGCTGCATGCCCGCCGCCCTTCCGGAGCCGTCTGTCCGTAGCCGTCCAGTGTCCACTGCCCACCCGACGTAGATATCTTAACATTCACATACTTGACGTTCGCGGATCCCCGGCGTAGAAATTATCTCAACGTTCAGATAATCAACGTTCAGGGGGACGTCATGGCCGTCATGGACCGCAAGCGCGCGGGGATCGCCGCCACCGCCGCACTCGCCCCGGCCGCGTGGGGCACCACCTACCTCGTCACCACCCAGCTGCTGCCCGACGGCCGCCCGCTGCTGCTCGCCGCGCTCCGCGCACTCCCGGCCGGACTGCTCCTGCTGCTGATCGGCCGCCGACTTCCCAAGGGGCGCTGGTGGGGGCGCGCGGCCGTGCTCGGGATGCTCAACATCGGGCTGTTCTTCCCGCTGATGTTCGTCGGCGCCTACCGCCTGCCCGGCGGCGTCGCCGCCACCATCGGGGCGATCCAGCCGCTGCTCGTCGCCGGGTTCTCGATCGGCGTGCTGCGGGTACGACCCGGACGGCGGGCGGTGATCGCCGGACTGGTCGGGGTCGGCGGAGTGGCCCTGCTGGTGCTCAAGAGCGGCGCCCGGCTGGACGGCGTCGGCATCGCCTCGATGGTCGCCGGGATCTCGCTGATGGCCATGGGCACCGTCCTCACCCGCCGCTGGGGCCGCCCCGAGGGCGCCACCCTGCTCGACCTCACCGGCTGGCAGCTCCTGGCCGGCTCGGTCTCCCTCGTCCCGCTCGCCGCCCTGGTCGAGGGCGCACCGCCCGCCCTGAGCGCCGCCAACCTGGCCGGCTTCGCCTACCTCGGCCTGTTCGGCACCGCGCTCGCCTACTCCCTCTGGTTCCGCGGCATCGAGCACCTCGGCGCCGGCCCGGCCTCCTTCCTCGGCCTGATCAACCCGGTCGTCGCCACCCTCGGCGGCCTCCTCGTCCTCGGCCAGACTCTCACCCCCTGGCAGGTCCTCGGCCTCCTCCTCGCCCTCGCCGCCATGCTCGTCGGCCAGGCCCCCACCCGCCGCACCCCAACCCCGGCCCCGACCACCACCCCCTCCACAGCCGCGGCCGAGCCCCCCACCCCCCGCCCCGAACCGGCCACCGCCGCCCGCTGACCAGCCCCTCCCGAACGCCCGCGCCCCGCCGATCTCCTGAGGCTGTTGGTTAATTCGGGCCCGGGCGTGACGTCGGCTTCCAAGACCTGGTTGTGGTCTTGGAAGCCGACGTTGTCGCATCGGGAGGGTGTCGATGTCGTTGCGGCCGAAGGAGCCGGACGAGATCCCGGCGGAGACGGCGCGGGTGGCTCGGGCCGCGTTCCCCAAGGGAAGCCTGGCGATCCGGGTCCGGGACGAGCTGGGGGTGCTGTTCACCGACGCGCAGTTCGCGGACCTGTTCCCGGCGCGGGGGAAGCCCGCGTGGTCGCCGGGCCGGCTGGCACTCGTGGTGGTGTTGCAGTTCGTTGAGGGGCTGACCGACCGGCAGGCCGCGGAGGCGGTGCGGGCGAGGATCGACTTCAAGTACGCCCTCGGGCTGGAACTTGGTGATCCTGGCTTCGATTTCTCGGTCCTGTCGGAGTTTCGGGATCGTTTGATCGAGGCTGAGGCCGGGCGGCGGGTTCTTGATGGCATCCTGTCCGCGGCCCGGGAGAAAGGACTGCTCATGAGCGCGGGCCGGGCCCGCACCGACTCCACGCACGTGCTGTCCGCGGCCCGTCAGCTGTGCTGGCTGGAGAAGGTCGCAGAGACACTGCGGTCAGCATTGAACGCGCTGGCCAAGGCGGCCCCCGACTGGCTGGTTGACATCGCTGAGCCGGACTGGTTCAGGCACTACTCGACGAAGGCCGAGGACTCTCGGTTTCCCCAGGCCCGCACGAAGCGGGACGGGGTGGGCCTGCGGATCGGCAGGGACGGGATGCGGCTGCTTGAGGCCGTCTTCTCATCGGCGGCGCCCCGAGATCTGCGGGATCTGCCTGAGGTCGAGGTCCTGAGGCGGATGTGGGTTCAGGACTTCCATCTGGTTGACGGCGAGGTGATGCGCCGGGGCCCAAAAGACCGGCCGCCAGGCGCGATGCGCCTGGTCACCCCCTATGACATCGAAGCGCGCGGCAGCGTCAAACGCGACACCTACTGGGACGGTTACAAGGTCCATCTCACCGAGACTTGCGAGCCCGACGCCCCGAACCTGATCACAAACGTGGTCACCACCGTCGACTGGGACAGCCAGCGTGTGACCTGCCCCAACGGGCGGACCAACACCGGCTGGCGGGACGACCGCTCCCAGCACGGTCTCGCGGTGGTCCGGGCCCAGTTCTCCACACGTGACTGCCGGCCGTGTCCCGTCGTGCACAACTGCGTCCCGGCTCTGAAGGACAAGGGCCCGGCCATTACCCTGCGGCCGCAGCGGGCCCACCAGGAACTCCAGCGGGCTCGCGCACTCCAGCAGACCGAAGAGTGGAAGGAACGTTACAAGATCCGCGCCGGGGTCGAAGGCACCGTCTCCCAGGGTGTGAACCGCTGCGGACTGCGCAGATCCCGCTACCGGGGCCTGGCCAAGACCGGCCTCCAGCACCAGCTCACCGGCGCTGCGATCAATCTCGCTCGCATCGACGCCCACCTCACCGAAACACCACGAGCCCGCACCCGCACCAGCCACTTCGCAGTACTCGGCCCCGCCGAGCTGATGCTCAGCGGGGCCGAGTAACGCCACCCCGAATTAACCAACAGCGTCAGTCCCTCCTGGCGGGGCGCAGGCGTGTCCGGAGGCCGGCGCGGAGCGGCGGGTGAGCGTGGACGGCCAGGGTCAGCCGGTGGCGCGGATGTAGATGTCGGCGGCGCCGGGGAGGCCGCCGGAGATGGTGGCGACGTAGATGCGGCGGGCCGTGGGGGTGTGGGTGGGGAGGGCGGTGGGGCTGGGGGTGGGGGTCCAGGTGGGACTGGGGGTGGGGTCGTCAGGGGTGGGCTCGGCCGGGGCGGCGGGCTCGTCCGGGACGGGGTCCGGGGCGGGGGCGACCACGGGGGCCGGGTCGGCGGGGTCGGCGGGCTCGGCGAGGGGGTCGTCGGACTCCGGGGTGGGGGTGGCCTCCGGGGACGGGCTCTCGGCGGGGGTGGGGGTGGCCGAGGGAGAGGGGGCGGCGGCGGGCGGCGGCGGGGAGTCGGGGAGTTCCGGGGCCTCGGCCGGCTCGTCGCCGCCGAGGGCGGCGAGCAGGTCGGCGGGGAGCGGGGCGACCGGGCCGGGCGCGGGGAGGTCGTAGGCGCTGAGGAAGTCGCCGAGGCCGGGGGCCCGGCCGCCGCCGAGGCGGTAGTGCAGGTAGGCGACCGGGGCGCCGTCGGAGGTGTGGGTGTAGACGGCGCCGACCGGGACGTAGAAGCGGCCGACGCCGGGGTGCTGGGAGGGGTGGAGCCCGGCCAGGCGTTCGGCGCGGTCGCGGTCGGTCTCGCGGCCGGTGCCGCCGGCGGTGAGCGCGTTGACGCCGCGCACCACGAGGGCGGCGGCGACGGACACGCACAGCACCAGCCCGACGGCGACGGTGCGCCGCAGGACCGGGCGGCCGTGCAGGGCTGGCCACGAATCGGTCACCGTGCGCTCGGGTGGGATGCCGTCCACGGTTGTCTTGCTCCCCCGTTCGGTCAGAACGCTCGATCAGGACGTCTGATCAGGACATTTGTTCGAGGCGCCTGATCGGGACGTCACACTCTGCTCGACGTGGGACGGTAGCCGAGAGTTCCTCAGCCCAGGTAGGCGGGGGCGACCGCGGCCTTGGTGACCGGCTCCGCGCGGCCCGAACCGTCCGCCGGGACGGTCCACAGGTCGGCGCCGTAGTCGCCGGGCAGGGCGTAGACCAGGGTGCCGGCGCCGGACCAGAGCGCCTGGTCGTCGATGTTGCGCTGCTCGGCGGTGGCGGTCTCGGTCATGGTGGCGAGGTCGAGCACGTACAGCCGCCACGGGGCGTCGGCGGGCAGGCCGGGGACGCGCTTCTTGTACGCGACGCGGGTGCCGTCCGGGGAGAGCGAGGGGCACTCGACGTTGTCGTGCAGGGCGGTGAGGGTGCGGGCGGTGAGGTCGCCGCGGACGAGGTGGGTCTGCCCGGCGCTGGCGAGGGTGGCGTAGAAGGTGGTGTCGTCGGCGAAGGTGACGCCCCAGATGTTGATGTCGTGCGCCTGGTACGGGCGGCCGTCCAGGACGACCGCGAAGTCCTCCAGGTTCTCCCGCAGGTTCCAGTCCCGGACGTCCACGATCGAGGTGCGGGTGGAGAAGTCGCTGCCCGCGTACGAGTCGCCGCTGACGAAGACCGTCCAGGCGGCGAGGTGCCCGGACGGCGAGACCCGGGAGCGGGTGGGGATGCCGGCCGCCGGGAACGAGCGGAGCTCGCGCAGGTGGTCGTCCAGGACGACGGCGCGGTAGGTGTCCTCCAGCGCGCCGTGCTGGGCCTGGAGGCAGATGCCGGTGCCGGCGGCGGCGTGGAAGCGCAGGCACTGGACGCCCGAGGCGGTGCGCGGGCCGTCCGGGTGGTCGGCGGCGACGGTGGTGATCTCGTCCCGGTGCGGGCCCCAGGCCATGTTGCGGAACAACAGCTGTCGTCCGCCGGACTGCACCTGTAGTGACACCGGGCCGGACGCGACGGACGGCCCGCCGGGCTGGGCCTGGTCCCGGCGGGCGGTGCGGTCGGCGGCGTAGAGGACGGCCCCGGTGCCGACCGCGCCGAGCAGCACGACGGCGACCAGCAGGATGATCACCCTGGTCCGGTTCCGCAGGTTCATCGGCTCTTCTCCTCCGGGGGCTTCATGACGACGGGTTCGGACGGGTGCGGCACCGCCGCGGCCGGGGGTTCGGACCGGCGCAGCACCGCCGCCGCGCCGAGCACGCACAGCGCCAGCGCCCCCGCCGACCAGCCCAGCGCCGCCGAGCCGCCGACCGCGCCCCACAGCGCGCCGAACAGCAGCGAGCAGGCGAACCGGGCCAGCGCCTGCCCGGTGCCGACCAGGGCGAGCCCGGCGCCGCGCTGCTCGGCGGGTACGGCGTCGGCGGCCGCCGCGGCGAGCACGCCGTCGGTCGCCGCGTAGAAGGTGCCGTGCAGCGCCAGCACGCAGAGCACCGCCGGCAGCCCGCGCAGCGGCGAGAGCAGCAGCCCGTACGCGAGCAGCAGCACCCCGTGCCCGGCGAGGAAGAGCCGGTGGCGGCCGATCCGGTCGGCGAGCGCGCCGAGCGGGACGGCGAGCAGCAGGAAGGCCGCGGCGGTGCCCAGCGGCAGCAGCGGGAACAGGTCGACGGGCAGGTCCAGTCGGCGCTGGACCAGCAGGTAGAGGAAGGAGTCGCTGACGGTGGTGAGGCCGAGCAGGACGGCGCAGAGCGTCAGCCGGCGCAGCCCCGGCAGGCGCAGCAGGGTGAGGCTAGCGCGCAGCGAGGGGGCGGGCGCCGAGGCGTCGTCGCCCTGCTGCCGGTTCGGCACGAACAGCAGCAGGATCAGCACGCCGAGCGCCGCGACGCACGAGCTGACCGTGAACACCGCGTCGTAGCCGTGCCGTTCGCCGCCGTCGGCGAGCAGCGGGCCGCCGGCCAGCCGCAGCACCAGGAAGGCGGTGAGCGGGCCGAGCAGGGCCCCGGCCGTGTCCATCGCCCGGTGCACCCCGAACGCCCGGCCGCGGTGGGCGGGTTCGGTGGCGAGCGAGATCATCGCGTCCCGGGGCGCGGTGCGCAGGCCCTTGCCGGTGCGGTCGACGGCGATCACGGCGCCGATCAGCGGCACGGTGTGGACGAACAGCAGCAGCGGCCGGCACAGCGCGGACAGCCCGTACCCGACGGCCGCGACGGCCTTGTGGCGGGCGGCGCCGTCGCGGCCGCGGCGGTCCGAGAGGTGGCCGCCGACCAGCCGGACCAGCGCGCTGAAGCCGTTCTGGATGCCGTCGAGCAGGCCGAAGCCGAGCGGGGAGAGGCCGAGGCCGGTGAGCAGGTAGAGCGGGAGGACGGCGGTGACCATCTCGGAGGAGATGTCGGTGACCAGGCTGACCGTGCCGAGGGCGAGGACCGCCCCCGGCACGGCGCCCCGCCGCGCCCGACCGGCGGCCGGCGCGGGGGCCGCCCCGAGGGGGGCCGCGTCGGCGGCGGTCGGGGCGGCGGGGGCCTTCGAGCTGCGGGAGTCCGCGACGTACACGGGCGTCAGTTCCAGATTCCGGTGATGTCGGCGGCGCCGGCCGAGTTGCCCGCGTGGGCGTTGACCCCGGCCAGGTCCTCCAGGGTGTGCAGCACGTCGTAGTGGTTGTACGTGGTGGCGGTGCTGCTGCCGGGGGCGACGTGGGCGCCGTAGACGAGGGTCGGGATGCGGTTGCCGGACAGCTTGTTGTCCTCGTCGAAGGTGAGCAGGAGCAGGCTGTTGTGGCTCTTCGCCCACTGCGCGTACCCGTCGAGGTTGGCCTGGAGCCAGGAGTCGCCGGTGCCGACGGAGCAGTCGTGCATGTCGTCGCAGAGGTCCGGGACGACGAAGGAGACCTTCGGCAGGGTGCTGTAGTCGCCCGGGAAGGCGTCCATGCCGTACGCGCTGGAGGTGGGCACGTTGCCGAAGCCGAACCACGGGTTGTGCTTCTGGGCGTAGTTGCCGCTGCTGCAGTCGGTGGCGCCGGGGCCGGGCAGGCCCTCGTTGTAGCTGGCCCAGGTCTGGCCGGCGCCGATCAGCTCGGACGCGAGGTTGGGCTGCTGCAGGGCGCCGACGTCCACGCAGCCGTCGTCCACGATGCCCTGGGAGCTGCCGGAGAACAGCATGTAGTAGTTGGGCTGGCTGGGGTGGGTGAGCGCGTAGGACTGGGTCAGCGTCGCGCCGCCGGCCACCAGGGTGGTGTTGATGTACGGGGCCTTGGAACTGCCGATCACCTGGGAGTAGGCGTGGTTCTCCAGGACGACGACGACCACGTGGTCGGGTGCGGGCAGGCCGGCGGCGGCGCCCGCGGCGGTGTCGGCGGCCGCGCTGCCGCCGGCGGCCCAGAGGCCGAGCGAGCCAGCGACCAGGCCGAGGCCGGCGGCCAGCGCGGTGAGCGGACGGAGCGGGCGCGGCCGGCGGCGACCGGGGCGCGGGAGGGAGGCGACGGCGGAAGAGGGGGTGCGCAGTCGTGCGAAGGCCATGGGGTCCTCCGGATGTCGGGGCTTCCTGGCGGGAGCGCCGAGAACAGTAGGAGTGCCGCGGTGACGTGTACCGCACAAGACAAGTGAAGAACAGACGAACAGCTGCCGCGCCCCGGCGGACCGGCGGCGTCGGGAAGAGCATCGGGAAGGACATCGGAAGGGGCGTCGGGAGCGGCGACGGCACCGGCGTCGGATCTCACACCCGCCGCGATTGACCCGTTCCGCCCGGGCGTGGTGGGATCACCGGAGCTTGGGACGAAAGGGTGCGGCACGTGAGCGGACTGGTCGCCGTCGTCCCCCGCACCCTGGTGGTCGGGATCGGTGCGAGCAGCGGCGCCGAGCGGACCGAGGTGCTGTGGCTGCTGACGGACACCCTCCGGGAGGCCGGGCTGGACCGCTCCGAGGTGGCCCGGCTGGCCACCGTGACGGGCAAGGCGGACCACCCGGCGGTGCGCTGGGCGGCCGACCACCTCACCGGCGTACCCGTGGACGAGCACCCGCCCGAGGCGCTCGCGGGCGTGCCGGTGCCGAACCCCTCCGCCACTGTCGGTACGGCCGTCGGCACCGCGAGCGTGGCCGAGGCCGCGGCGCTGGCGAGCGCGCCGGGGGGCCGGCTCGTGGTCACCAAGCGGAAGTCGGCGCGGGCCACGGTCGCGATCGCCCGGGCGGCGGCGCACGGACGGCTCGCACCGCCCGACCTCGGCGACGAACCGCGGCCCGCCGCACCACCCGGCCCGTAGAACCGCATCACGTCCACCACCAGTCGCGACCACCCGAACCAGCCGCACCACCCAGCGAGGAGACCCCGCGTGACCGCCCCCGAACCCGACCTGCGCCACCACGGCGACGCCGAGGTGCGCGCCGACGGGCTCGGCCTGGTCGACCTCGCCGTCAACGTCCGCACCGGCACTCCCCCCGCCTGGCTGCGCGAGCACCTCGCGGCCACCCTCGGCGACCTCGCCGCCTACCCCGACCAGAGCGCCGCGCGCGCCGCCGTGGCCGCCCGGCACGCCCGCCCGGTCGAGGAGGTGCTGCTCACCTCGGGGGCGGCGGAGGCCTTCGTCCTGCTGGCGCGTGTCCTGACGCCACGTCACATCGTCGTGGTGCACCCCCAGTTCACCGAGCCGGAGGCGGCCCTGCGGGACGCCGGACACCACGTGCACCGGGTACTGCTCTCCCCCGGGGACGGCTTCCGGCTGGGCGCCGTCCCCGAGGAGGCGGACCTGGTCGTCCTCGGCAACCCGACCAACCCGACCTCCGTGCTGCACCCCGCCGAGGCCGTCGCCGCACTGGCCCGGCCGGGGCGCACCCTGGTGGTGGACGAGGCGTTCATGGACACCGTCCCGGGCGAGCGGGAGTCCCTCGCCTCCACCCGGGACCTGCCCGGCCGGGTCGTCGTGCTGCGCAGCCTCACCAAGACCTGGGGCCTGGCCGGACTGCGGATCGGCTACGTGCTCGGACCCGCACCGCTGATCGCCGACCTCGGCGCCGCCCAGCCGCTCTGGCCGGTCTCCACCCCGGCACTGGCCGCCGCCGAGGCGTGCAGCGGCCCGGCGGCGCTCGCCGAGGCGGAGCTGGCGGCGGCCGAACTGGCGCTCTGGCGCGAGCACTTGGTGAAGGGCCTGGCCGCCTTCCCGTCGGTGCGGCTGTACGGCGAACCGGCCGCCTCCTTCGTCCTGGTACGGCTGCCCGACGCGGCGGCGGTCCGGCGGCGGCTGCGCGAGCACGGCTTCGCCGTCCGGCGCGGGGACACCTTCCCGGGGCTGGGCGAGGAGTGGCTGCGGATCGCCGTCCGGGACGAGGCGACCACCGACCGGTTCCTCAACGCCCTTGAGGCCGTGCTTGGTTCGGCCTGACCGGCGCAACAACAGCCCACCCCCGGCCGCCGGCCGCCCTCCCGTCAGGGCGGACGGACGGGCGGACGGCCGGGCGGACGCACGACAGCCCACCCCCGGCCGACCCGGCGAGCGCTACTGGAGCCCGAGCGCCTCCGCCGCCAGGGCGGTGCCCTTCACGCGGGCCGCGATCTTGGCGAAGGCGGTGTCCCGCGAGGTGGAGGCGTCGTCTGCGAACGGTGAGAATCCGCAGTCGTCGGTCGTGCCGAGCTGGTCGACCGGGATGTGCCGGGCTGCGGCCAGCACCCGGTCCCGCACCTCCTCCGGGGTCTCCACCCTGGGGTCGATCGGGTCGGTCACTCCGACGAACACCCGGATTCCGGGGCGGAGTTGATCCGCGATGACGGCGAGCACGCGGTCGGGGTCGGCCTCGCTCGCCAGCTGCACGTAGAAGTTTCCGACCCTGAGCCGGAAGAGCTTCGGCAGCAGCTCGGCGTAGTCGACGTCCAGGCTGTGGGTGGAGTCCTGGTCCCCGCCCGGGCAGGTGTGCACGCCGAGGCGGGCCCGCTCCTCCTCGGCGAACCGGTCGAGCACCTGGTTGTTGAGGGCCACGAAGTCGTCCAGCAGACTGCCCGACGGGTCCAGCTTGAGCGACAACCGGGCCTCGGTGAAGTCGAGTTGGACGACGTGGGCGCCAGCGTCCAGGCAGCCGCGAATGTCGGCCTCGGCCTCGTCGGCCAGGTCCTCCAGGAAGTTCTCGCGCGAGTACCCGTCGATGCCGGCGGCGGGGTAGAGCAGGCTGAGCGCGGAGGGTGCGATGACGGCCTGCTTGACGGGCTGCGAGGTGTGCCGCAGGGCGTCGCGCAGATAGGTCTCGGCACGGACCCGGTACCGGAAGGGTCCGGCGGTCAGCCGCGGCAGCTGCCGGGTGTGTCCGTCGGCGAAGGGGATGACGGCGCCGTCCCCGGCGAGGGAGGTCAGCCCGGCGAGGGGGTACGTGACGAAGCTCGGCTTCGCCTGCTCGCCGTCCACCAGGACGGGGCAGCCGAGCTCCGCCAGCCTGGCCAGGGTGTCGGCGGTGGCCTCGTCCTGCAGCTTCTTCAGGTCGGCGTCGGACAGCCGCCCCTCGGCGTGTTCGGTCAGGGCGTTCAGCAGAGTGCTCGGCCGGGGGATGCTGCCGATGGGCTCCGTGAGAATGGTCATGACGGGACGGTAGAAAGGGCGGCGCCCCGAGCACAACGGGGCGCTCGGCGCACTCCGCTCGACCGTTCACACCTCGCGCGCCCCACCCTTCTCCGTTCACGCCCCTGGAACAGCACACCCCTCCGCCCAATCCCGTAGCGTGGCGAAGTCGTCGGCGAGCAGGCCGAGTCGGGGGTTGACGTGCAGGGCGAGCGCCGGGCCGGGGTGGTTCGCCTCGATCCACTCCTCGTCCCGCGGGCCGAGTTCGTCGTCCACCCAGACGAACGGGCGCCCGGCGGCCCAGGCGACCACGTCCCTGGTCTTCCAGTGCAGCCCGTCCCGCGCCTCGCCGAACAGGTCGGACCAGCTGATGTACGGGAGTTCGGGCAGGCCCAGGTGCGGCCCTATGTGGGTGTTCGCGTCGCCCATCCAGCCGGTGGCCCACACCAGTTCGTAGGGCAGTGCCAGCAGTTCCGCGCCGTGCGAGGGGTTGAGCCAGACCCGCAGCGGCTTGACCCGGACGGCGGGGGGCTTGGCGTGCCTGGCGCGGGTCGCCTGCCGGGCCTGGACCGCCGCCAGGTGCTCCTGCTTCGCCACCCACCAGGAGGGGCGCAGCCGGTGGGTGGCGTAGCCCTCGGGCCTCCGCTTCGGCGCGGCGTAGGGGTTGAGCGGTCCGTCCACGTCGAGGAGGAGCAGGGGCTGCTGGGTCATGCCATGAATTCTCGGTCCGGCGGGGGCGCTTGACCAGCGGTTTGCGGGTCGACGCGCGGAGCGGGCGCCCGCTACGGGCGGGACCACAGGTTGCGGGCGGCGAGCAGCGGGAGCACGCCCTCGCCGAACCAGTACGCCTCCTCGAGGTGCGGCATCCCGCTCAGCACGAACTCGTCGACGCCCAGCCCGTGGTACTCGCAGATCAGGTCCGCGACCTCCCGGTGGCTGCCCACCAGCGCCGTGCCGGCGCCGCCGCGCAGCAGCCCGATGCCGGCCCACAGTCCGGGGTACACCTCCAGCCGCTGCGCCGAGCCGCCGTGCAGCGCGAGCATCCGCCGCTGGCCCTCCGACTCGCTCCGGGCGAGCGCCCGCTGGGTCTCCCGCACCCGCTCCGGGTCCATCGCGGCGAGCAGCCGTTCGGTCTCCGCCCAGGCCTGGGCGGCGGTGTCCCGGGTGATCACGTGCAGCCGGATGCCGAACCGTACGGTCCGGCCCCGGGCGGCGGCCAGGCCGCGGATCCAGCGGATCTTCTCCCGGACCTGGGCGGGCGGTTCGCCCCAGGTCAGGTAGACGTCCGCGTGCTCGGCGGCGACGTCGCCGGCGGCCGGGGAGGAGCCGCCGAAGTACACCGCCGGGACCGGGTCCGGCAGCCGGTTCAGCCGCGCCCCCTCGACCCGCAGGTGCGGCCCGTGGTGGTCGACCGTCTCCCCCGCCCAGAGCCGCCGGGTGATGCCCAGGAACTCCCCGGTCCGCGCGTACCGGGCGTCCTTGTCCAGGAAGTCCCCGTAGGCGCGCTGCTCGGCGGACTCCCCGCCGGTCACCACGTTGAGCAGCAGCCGCCCGCCGGACTGCCGCTGGTAGGTGGCGGCCATCTGCGCGGCCAGCGTCGGGCTGATCTGCCCGGGCCGGAACGCCACCAGGTACTTCAGCCGCTCGGTCACCTGGCTGAGCATCGCGGTGGTCAGCCAGGCGTCCTCGCACCAGGCCCCGGTCGGCGTCAGCACCCCCTCGAAGCCCAACTGCTCGGCGCTGCGGGCGATCTGGCCGAGGTAGCCGACGCTCGGCGGCCGGTCCGAGCCGGCCGTGCCGGGTGTGGAGCCGTGCCCGCCGCCGACGATCAGCCGGCTGTCGCCGTTGGTGGGGAGGAACCAGTGGAAGGTGAGAGCCATGGACGGACACACTCCTGGGGCCGGTACTGCCTGCGGTCGGTTGACGGAACCCGCCGACCGCGACACCCGTCCGCCCACACCCGCCCCAGGTCCACGTGCAGACGGCGCACGAGGAGGGGGCGGTCCGGAGCAGTCATGGCCCGATTCTCCGGGACCGCCCCACCCCGATCAAGACCCGGCCGGAACCGGCTCGCTACCGCGCCGTCCAGCCGGTCCAGCTGCCGTTGGTGTCCCGGGCCCGGGACCAGGTCCGGCCGTCGGCGCCGGGCACGTCGATGCGGAAGGCGCCGCCCATGGTCGCCGCGGTGATCTCGACCTTGCCGGCCATGGTGCCGCCGAGGGACTTCCAGTCGGTCAGCTTGGTGGAGTTGGCGATGGTCGACCGCGTGTACACCGCGTGGTTGGTGCCGATCACCAGGATCAGGCGGGTGCCGTCCCGGAAGTCGAAGAAGGTCGCCCCGCTGCCGTAGCTGCCGCCGCAGTAGAACGTGCCGCCGAACAGTCGGTCGCTGCAGGTCGTGACACCCGGCACGGGGGTGCTCCCGGAACCGGCCGGCTCGACGGCGAGGCCCTGCGCCACACCCGGCCCGGCCGGCTTGCCCGGCGTGATCGGCACGCCCGGCCTGGGAGCGCCCGGCACCGTGGTCGGCGCACCCGGCGAGGGAACGCCCGGCACCGTGATCGGCACGCCCGGCGTGGTGGCGGTGGTCCCGCCGGCGGCCGAGGCGGGAGCCGCAGCCGCGGCCAGCCCGATGCCCGCGAGGGCGGCGGCGGAGACGAGGGCCGCCTGGATCTTCTTCATGAACGCTCCTGAGTGAACGGTTCGGGCCGCGGGCGGCGACCGGTCGGCGCGCGAGCGCTTCCCGGCGCCCGCCCGTCGGGCCCTCTCCGGTAGCAACGGGAGCCCCGCTCGGCCGAGTTCAACGGCTGGTCCGCCGATTTCGCGGAGCCGACCGGAACGCCGCCGGGCCTCCCCTCACATGGA
>NZ_JBHVEU010000045.1:0-30514 GCF_042802075.1 Kitasatospora sp. NPDC057518 | reverse complement strand
GTTATTCCTCCGCTCGCCGGCGCCACATCTGCTGACGGTTCGTCACTTCGCCTTCAGGCCACCGAGGACGAGCTTCCAGACGGCGTCGAACCGGTCGTCGACGTCGGGGGTGGACCAGGTGGAGGCGTAGGCCGGGTCGTGGAAGGGGCCGGTCGCGTCGAAGACGGCGCGGGCGGTGTTGCGGATGTGGGCGAGCTTGAACTCCTTGGTCTCGATGCCCTCCGCCACCATCCGCGCGATCTGGTCGACCAGGGTGTCGACGTGGGTGTCCACCAGGCCGCTGTTCTCCTCGACCAGCACCATGTAGGTGGCGAACAGCTCCGGGTCGTCCAGCGCCTTCTTCCGCTTGGCCGTGAACAGCGCTGTCAGCCACCGCTGCAGCCGCTCGGAGGCGGGGCCGCCCTCGTTGGAGACGGTCGACAGCTCGTGGTGCGCCTGGTCGAGCCAGCGCTGGGTGACCGCCTCGCGCAGCGCGGCCTTGCTGGGGAAGTGGCGGTAGACGCTGCTGTGGCTGACGCCGAGGATGCGGGCGACGTCCACGACGGTGGCCTTGGCCGGGCCGAACCGCCGGAGGACGTCCTCCGCCGCGCTCAGGATCTGCTCGGCGGTGAGTGTGGTGTCCGTGGTCACGGGGAGGTCCGTCCTTAGGTCGTGCGGTCGGGTCGTGCGGCGATGGCGCCGGTGGTGCGGCGACGGCGCTGGTGGTGCGGTCAGCGCTCGCTGTCCAGGTGGGCCATCTGTGCGGCAGCGTACCGGTCACCGGCGGCGGAGCCGGCGGGTACGGCGGCCTCGACGGCGGCGAGGTCGGCCTCGGTCAGCGCGACGTCGAGGGCGCCGAGGGCCTCGGTCAGGCGGTCCCGGCGGCGGGCCCCGACCAGCGGGACGACGTCCTGACCGCGGGAGGCCACCCAGGCGATGGCGACCTGGGCGACGGTGGCGCCCTGTGCGACGGCGATCTCGCGCAGGGCCTCGACCAGCGCCAGGTTGTGGGCCAGGTTCTCGCCCTGGAAGCGAGGGCTGTGGCTGCGGAAGTCGGTCCCGGCGAGGGCGCGTTCCCGGTCCCAGTGGCCGCCGAGCAGGCCGCGGGAGAGCACGCCGTACGCGGTGATGCCGATGCCGAGCTCGCGGGCGGCGGGCAGGACGGCGGCCTCGATCGAGCGGGAGAGCAGCGAGTACTCGATCTGGAGGTCGCTGATCGGGTGGACGGCGGCGGCCCGGCGCAGGGTGTCGGCGCCGACCTCGGAGAGCCCGATGTGGCGGACGTAGCCGGCCTTCACCAGGTCGGCGATGGCGCCGACGGTCTCCTCGACCGGGACGCCAGGGTCCAGACGGGCCGGGCGGTAGACGTCGACGTGGTCGGTGTGCAGGCGGCGCAGGGTGTAGGCGAGCGCCGTCTTGGTGGCGGCGGGGCTCGCGTCGTAGCCGAGCCACTGGCCGTCGGGGCCGCGCTGGGCGCCGAACTTCACGCTGATCTGCACGCTCTCGCGGTCGCGGCCGCGCAGCGCCTCGTGGATCAGCAGCTCGTTGTGGCCCATGCCGTAGAAGTCGCCGGTGTCGAGGAGGGTGACCCCGGCGTCGAGGGCGGCGTGGATGGTGGCGATGCTCTCGGCCTCGTCGGCCGGGCCGTACAGGTCGGACATGCCCATGCAGCCGAGGCCGAGGGCCGAGGTGACCGGTCCGGTGGTGCCGAGGGTGCGCCGGGCGGGGCGGGTGTGGGAGGACACGGGTGACTCCAAGGGGGCGGGTGCGGTGCCGGAAGGGGCAGGAGCAGGGTGACCCGGGTCTCACTGTGACACGACAGCGAACAGATTTCAAAATCTGTTCGCTGTCGTCTGTTATCTGAAAGTTGAAATCTGTCGACTGTCATTTGTTCGGCGGGCGGGCGGACATGCGGTCGGTCGGGCGGACGTGCGGACGTGCGGACGTGCGGGCGGGCGGGCGACTGCGGCATGGCGGCAGACGCCCGCGCCGAAGCCGACATCAGTCGGCGACCCGGCTCCGGTTCTCGTACGCGAGGTCGGTGTACTCGGGGTGGCGGAGCATCCAGCCCTTGATGAAGGGGCAGGTGGCCAGCACGGACAGGCCGCGGGCGCGGGCGTCGTCCAGGGCGGCGCGGGCCAGCGCGCTGCCGATGCCCCGGCCCTCGAAGGCGGGCTCGACCACGGTGTGCGGATAGACCACCAGCTGGTCGCTGCGCAGGTACTCGGCGAAGCCCGCCGGCTTGCCGTCCTCCCAGGCCTCGAAGCGGTTCCGGGCTTCCACGTCACGTACCGAGATGGTCATCGCGGCTCCTCACTGCGGGAGAGTCGGAGCCGGGCCCGGCCCCGGTCCATCATCGGGGGACCGGGGCCGCCCCGCCCGCCGATCCGGTTGCCGTGTCCGTGGCGGTCGTCGTGGTCGGTGCCTTGTCCGGGGGTGCCGGTTCGACCGCCGGCCCGACGGCGGGTTCGACAGCGGGGCTCCCGGCCGGTGCCCAGGTCTCGCGGCCGCCCGGCGACCGCAGCAGGCAGGCGCGGGCGGGCGGCACATTGCGCCACACCGTGCGCTCGCCCAGCCCGTACGCCTCCTCGAACCGTCGCAGCAGCCGGACCACCGCTCGGTGGCGGGCGCCCCGGCGGGGGCCGGAGGTGAGGCTGCGCGCCGTCGTCGTGCCGAGGTACCCGAAGTACGTCAGCTCGCCGCCGGGCGCCAGCAGCCGCAGGTAGAGGTCGAGGATGTCGCGCACCTGCGCGGGCTCGAAGTTGGTGAACGGCAGCCCGGACACGATCACGTCGTACCGCTGCCCGCGGTCCTCCGCCCGGGCCCCTTCCGGCGCCGGTCGACGGCACTCCGGCAGCTCCTCGACCCGGCAGGCCGACAGTCGCAGGCCGACCCCGGGGTGGCGTGCGGCGAGGACCGGGTCCTCCCGCAGCCGTTCGGCGAACCGCGGGTTGGCCTCGACGACGTGCAACCGGTCGCCCGGGCGCAGCACTTGGGCCAGTCGGCGGGTGACCACGCCGGTGCCGGCGCCGACCTCCAGCACCGAGATCGGACGGTTCGGGCGGCTGGTGACCGGTACCACCAGGGCGTTCACCAGCTCCGGGCCGCTCGGGGCCAGCGCGCCGGTGTCGTGGAAGGTGCGCAGGGCCTCGGCGAGGAACAGCAGGTGGTCGCCACCGGCGGGCGAACTGTACAGGGGGGAAGGGGAGTCCGGACGGTGGTGGAGCCGTTCGTTGGTCATGCCGTCGACGCTAGGCAGGGCGGAGCCGCCGCGAATCGGCCGGTCAGCGGCGCCGACCCCCGACGAAAGTCGAGGGTGCGGTTACCCGGAAGACAGAGGCGCTCCGCGGCCGAGCGCCCCTAGCATCGAGCCCGAGGTGCCCAAGGGTGGACGTACGGAAGGCTTTCGGGCCGAGGAGAGCGGAAAGGAGGAGCACCATGCGCCGGAGTGTGCTCGGCTGGTACGGGCCGGACCACCGGGCCGGGACGGACACGTTGCTGCTGCTCGGCCTGCTCGGCCTGACCATCGAGGAGGCCCTCGCCCAGTGGACGCAGACCGACGGTCCGCTGCGCCTGCCGCGCACGGTCGTCGCCGCGCTCGCTGCGGTCTCGCTCTTCTTCGCCCGCCGCCACCCGGTGGCCTCGGCCGTGCTGCCGGTGCTCACGGGCGGGCTGTTCAACCGGGCCGTCCCCGGCCTGTTCAGCGTCTTCCACCTCGCCTACCTCGGCCGGCCGGGCCTGGCGATGGCGGGCGGCTCGGTCATCGCGGTGGCCAGTGCGGTGGGTGTGGACTCACTGGTCGGCCGGGCGGGTACCGCCGGGTCCCAACTCCTGGTCCAGGCCGCCACCATGGCGGTCGGCCTGTGGCTGCGGGGCAGACGGGTGCTGATCCGCACCCTGCACGAGCAGGTCGACGCGCTGCGCCGCGAGCGCGAGCTGCGCGCCGAGCAGGCCCGGTCCGCCGAACGGGCCCGGATCGCCCGGGAGATGCACGACGTGCTGGCCCATCGGCTCAGCCTCCTGGTCCTGCACGCCGGGGTGCTGCGCGACCAGGCCAGGGCCGGCACCGTCGCCGACGACCCCGACCGGCTCACCCACCGCCTCGAACTGCTGCGCACCACCGCCGCCCGGTCGCTCGACGACCTGCGCGACGTCCTGGGCGCGCTGCGGGCCGACCCGGCGGCCCCGCCCGCCACGGGAGGAGAGCCGTCCGTGCCCGTCGAGGCCGGGCGCGTCCCGGCGCCCGCGCTGCGCGACCTCACCGAGCTCGTCGGCGAGGCGACCCAGGCCGGCCAACGGGTCGAACTCACCCTCTCCGGGGAGCCGGAGAGCATCCCGACCACCCACCGGCTGGCCGTGCACCGGCTGGTGCAGGAGGCACTGACCAACGCCCGCAAGCACGCGCACGCCGCGCCCGTCACCGTCCGGGTCGGTTACGGGGCGCCGGCGACGACGGTCGAGGTCCGCAACGGCCCGGGCGAGGCGCCGTTGGGCGGGCCGGGCACCGGTGGCGGGTACGGTCTGGTGGGGCTGGCCGAACGGGTCGGCGCCCTCGGCGGCCACTTCGACGCCGGTCCGGACGGTGGCGGCGGCTTCCGGCTCTCCGCCCGGTTACCCGCGCCGGACCGCCCGCCGCAGGCGGTGCCGGACGAGGCGTCCGCCCGGCTCCGTGGCGACGGTCCGGATCCACAGTCGGCGCGCGCGGTGGCGCACCCCGGGCGGGCGTCGCCGCGGCCGGAGCGGGGGAAGGGGACGCCAGGGGCGCGGCAATCGCAGGAAGGGGCGCAGGGGGCGCGAGGAGTGAAGCAGTCGGAGCCACCGAAGCAACCGAGGGAACCGACGCAGCCGAACCAATCGACGCAAGCGACGCAACCGACGCGGGCGAAGCACGTTGAGCAGGAACCGAAGCCGCAGCCGAAGGACGCCGCATGATCCGAACAATGGTGGTCGACGACGACGCGCTGGTCCGTCTCGGCCTGGTCGACCTCCTGGCCCAGGACCCGGAGCTCACCGTGGTCGCCGAGGCCGCCGATGGGCTGCAGGCCGTCGAGCTCGCCGCCGGTCGGCGGATCGACGTCGCGCTGATGGACATCCGGATGCCCCGGCTCGACGGGATCGCCGCCACCCGGCGGCTGCGCGAACTCCCCGACGGTCCGCGGGTCATCGCCCTCACCACCTTCGACCTGGACGAGTACGTGTACCAGGCGCTCGCGGCCGGGGCGGACGGCTTCCTGCTGAAGGACACCCCGCCCGCGGAGATCGCCCGGGCCGTCCATGTCGTCGCCGGCGGCCAGGGGATGCTGCACCCGGCGGCCGCTCGGCGGCTGATCGACCGCTACCACCGGGTCGGGGCGCCCCGGTCGGTGGCCGCCCGCAGCCGGGCCGCCGGACTCACCCCGCGGGAGACGGACGTACTGCGCGAACTCGCCGACGGGCTCTCCAATGCCGAGATCGCCGGTGTGCTCGGGATGCGCGAGAGCACGGTCAAGGCACACGTCAGTCGGATCCTGACCGGGCTCGGAGTCGCCAACCGGGTCCAGGCGGCGCTGCTCGCACGCGACGCCGGGCTGATGGGCGACGGCGGCTGAGGACGGACGGCTGGGATCGGCCGGGCCCGGGTTCGGGTGCCCAGGTGCCGGGGTGCCCGGGTGCCGATTGGTCGTGCACCCGCGGGTACGGTCGCGAACGTTCGCGCACGCGCATATCCGGGCGCTGTCCCGCTGTTCCGGGGTGCCGCCCTGTCGTGCCAGGGGTTGCAGCCGAAGCACGTCGGGGCTCGGCGGGGCTCGGTGGGGCACATCGGGGCACGGCATCGGCCGGTGTTCACCTTGGCGTTCCCCGGACGTTCCTCCGGAGTCGGGGCGGACGTCGAAGCGGGCTTCCATGAGCCGCCGCGTGCTCCCGGTTCGTATCGCGTGCTGAGCCGCTGTCACCCATCCGGCGTGGAAATGCCGTGCCTTGGCCGTTTGCGCTGCCGAACTCGGGCGGCGGGTCCATGGTGGAGATGGGCGCGATCCGGCGACCGCGTCCGCGCGCCGATCCAGGCCCGCGCGCCGAGCGCCCGCGCCGAAAGCGGACGGGTGTTGTCCGAAGCGGGGCCCGGTACCGGCACGCTGGGAACAGGGCCACCTCGCAGGAAACCGAACGGTTCTTCTAGGCTCACATCTCGGCTTCCCTGCGGCGGTCCGGCCACTGCGCCCACCGCCACGAAGCCGCCGTCCACGGGGCTCCGGGCGGACCGGGGCCACCGGATCGAGCGAGGAGGACGCACATGCCAAGCACGCCGCCCAACCGTTCCACCGTACTTGGGCCAGACAGGCCGATTCGGTGGGCCGCTCATCATCCCGGTCGGCCGGTGCGGTCCGGCCGGGCCTGGTACCCGGGCGGGAGCGGTCGGCCGGCACGGCCGCTGTATACCGGCGGCGGCCGCGGAGGCGAGCGTTGAGTCCCCAGATCGTCGGGTCGCCCGCCGCACCGGGCGCCGCCGCGGAACCCGCCCCGACGTCGGCCGCCGTCCCGGCCGCCACCGACGGTGAGGCCCTTGCCGCCACCACGGCCACTGCGACCGCCGCCGCCGCTACCGCCGCAGCCACCGCTGCCACCACCAACGGCACCGCCGCTGGCACCGCAACTGCCGCTGCGGATCCGGGCACTACGGTCTCGGCCCCTGCGCTTCCCGCCGCTTCGGTCCAGGGCACCGCGGCCGCGTCCGGTGCCGCGAAGAGCGTCGTGGCCAAGGTGGCCGTCACCACGACCGCAGCCGCCAAGTCCGCCCTCACGAAATCCGCCCTCACCAAACCCGTCGTCGCGAAGGCCGCGGCGGCGAAGAGCCCCGTGACGAAGAGCCCCGCGACGAAGAACGTCGTGGCGAAGAACGTCGTCGTGAAGCCCGCGACGGGCCCGGCCGCCACCGCCTCCCATGGGGCCACCGCCGTCACCACGGCGCTGCCCGGTGTGCCGCAGGCGCTCAGCACCCGGGCCCGCACCCTCGCCGGGGCCGTCCGGCGTCGCTGCGTCGACCTGGCGCGGATCGAGTCGCCCAGTGGGGACGCCCCCAGACTCGACGCGCTCGCCGAGGAGTTGGCGGCCGGCTTCCGTGCCACCGGTGCCACCGCCCGGCGCGAGCCCGGACCGGCCGGCGACCACCTCGTACTGGAGTGGGAGGGTCGGGACGAGTCCCTGCCGCACCTGCTGATCGTCGGGCACCACGACACCGTGTGGCCGGTCGGCACGCTCGCGGACTGGCCGGTGACGGAGGAGGACGGCCGGCTCACCGGGCCCGGCGTGGTCGACATGAAGGGCGGACTCGCCATCCTGGAGGGGGCGTTGTCGCTGCTCGCGGACCTGGGTGAGCGCCCGCACCGGACCGTCCGCCTGGTCGTGGTCTCCGACGAGGAGGTGGGCAGCCCCGACGGACGCCGCCTGGTCGAGCGCCAGCTGCGCGGAGCCGCCGCGGTCCTGGGCCTCGAACCGCCGCACCCCGACGGTCGGTTGAAGACCGCGCGGCGCGGCAGCACCCGGGTGCGGCTCACTGTGACCGGCCGCGAGGCGCACGCGGGCAACGACGCCCACGACGGGGTGTCCGCCGTCGACGAGCTGGTGGACCAGCTCGTGCTGGTGCGCGACCTCGCTGGTCAGCCTGGCACCGAGCTCAACGCCGGTCGGATCAGCGGTGGTTCGCGCGCCAACGTGGTCGCCGGCCGGGCCGAGGCCGAGCTGGGGCTGCGCTTCGCCACGGTCGAGGCGCAGCGCCGTACGCTGGACAACCTCGCCCGGCTCACCGCGCTGCGTCCGGGCGCCCGGGTGCGTACGGAGGTGCTGTCCAGCCGCCCGGCCTGGCCCGAGCGGACCGGCAACCCGCTGTTGCGGCACGTGCGTTCGCTCGCCGCGGTGCTCGGGCAGCAGTTGGACGGCGCTCCGGCGGGCGGGGCGGGGGACACCAACCTGCCGGGCTCGCGCGGGCTTCCGACCCTGGACGGCTTCGGCGCGGTGGGCGCCGGGGCCCACGCCCGGCACGAGCACATCCGGGTCGACCAGATCGCTCCCCGGATCGCCCTGCTGGCGGCGCTGCTCGCGGTGCCGCTGCCGCGACTGCGCGACCGCGCGGAGGGCTGAGCCGGCGGTGAGCTGCTGACGGCCGGGAGCCGGTCGCCGGCCCCCGGCGGTCGGCGGCGGCGAACGTAGAACGTAGAACGGCGGACGGCGGACGGCGGACGTAGAGCAGCGAACGTAGAGCAGCGAACAGAGAACAGAAGACAGTCGACGGATAACAGCTGACAGATTTCAGAATCTGTCAGCTGTTATCCGTTGCGCACCTTGCCATCCCTCCGCCCCTCCGCGCAGAATGGTACCGACCGAACGGTCAGTCGGTTGGCCAGTGCTCCAGGCGGCCTCCGGGCAGGAGACGAGAGGGGACTGTGGTGACAGCAGAGGTGGCCGAGACGGTCCCCGCGCAGACGCTGGAGGACCGGTTCGAGGCGGTCGTCGCCGCAGAGCAGCGGATCGAGCCCAGGGACTGGATGCCCGACGCCTACCGGGCCACCCTGATCCGCCAGATCGCCCAGCACGCCCACTCCGAGATCATCGGCATGCAGCCCGAGGGCAACTGGCTGACCCGGGCCCCGTCCCTGCGCCGCAAGGCCATCCTGCTCGCCAAGGCCCAGGACGAGGCCGGCCACGGCCTCTACCTCTACGCCGCCGCCGAGACCCTGGGCGTCGACCGCGCCGAGCTCACCGAGAAGCTGATCTCCGGCCGCCAGAAGTACTCCTCGATCTTCAACTACCCGACTCTCACCTTCGCCGACGTCGGCGTGATCGGCTGGCTGGTGGACGGCGCCGCGATCTGCAACCAGGTCCCGCTCTGCCGCTGCAGCTACGGCCCGTACGCCCGCGCGATGGTGCGGATCTGCAAGGAGGAGTCCTTCCACCAGCGCCAGGGCTACGAGCTCCTGATGACGCTGATGCGCGGCACCGAGGCCCAGCGCCGGATGGTCCAGGACGCGGTGGACCGCTGGTGGTGGCCGTCGCTGATGATGTTCGGCCCCTCGGACGCCGACTCGCCGAACACCGCCCGCTCGATGGCCTGGCGGATCAAGCGGCACAGCAACGACGAGCTGCGCCGGCGCTTCGTCGACATGACCGTCCCGCAGGCCGAGCACCTGGGCGTCACCCTCCCGGACCCCGAGCTGCGCTGGAACGAGGAGCGCGGTGGCTGGGACTTCGGCGAGCCGGACTGGTCCGAGCTGACCAGGGTCATCCACGGCCAGGGCCCCTGCAACGCCCAGCGGGTCGAACGCCGCCGCACCGCCCACGAGGACGGTGCCTGGGTGCGCGAGGCGGCCGTCGCCTACGCGGCCAAGCGCGCGGCCGAGGCCGCCGGGCCCACGGAAGCCACCGAAGCCTCCGAAGCCACCAATGTGACCGAACAGGAGAACGGAAAGTGACCGACCCCCAGGTTGGCTCCCCGACCCGGGCCGAGACCGGGCCCGAGGCCGGTTCCAAAGCCGGGCCCAAGGCCGGCTGGCCGCTGTACGAGGTGTTCGTGCGTCCCCGGCGCGGGCTGAACCACGTCCACGTCGGCTCGCTGCACGCCGCCGACGACCGGATGGCCCTGCTCGCCGCCCGCGACCTGTACACCCGCCGCAACGAGGGCGTGAGCCTCTGGGTGGTCCGCTCGGACGCGATCACCGCCTCCACCCCGGACGAGCGCGACCCGTTCTTCGAGCCCAGCGGCGACAAGGTCTACCGCCACCCGACCTTCTACGACATCCCCGAGGATGTCCCGCACATCTGACGGGGGAGCCACCGTGCACGACCACACCACCTCCACCACCTCCACCCCCGGCACCGGCCAGGACGACCACGTCTACCTCAGCCTCGCCGACGCCGCCCCCGGCCCCGAGGGCGAGGGCCGCTGGGCGTACGGGACGGGCTTCGCCGACCCCCTGCTCGGCGTGGACACCGCGCTGCCCCCCGGTCTGGACGGCGCCGACCTCGCCGCCTACTGCCAGATGCTGGGCGACGACGCCCTGGTCCTCGCGCAGCGGCTGATCGAGTGGTGCACCCGGGCGCCCGAGCTGGAGGAGGAGGTCGCGCTGGCCAACCTGGGCCTCGACCTGCTCGGCCAGGCCCGCCTGCTGCTCACCCGGGCCGGTCAGGCGGACGGCACCGGCCGCACCGAGGACGACCTGGCGTACTGGCGGGAGGAGCACGAGTTCCGCAACGTCCGCCTGGTGGAGGCCCCGAACGGCGACTTCGCCTACTCGATCGCCCGGCTGCTGCTGTTCGCCACCGCGCGCGGCGCCCTGTACGAGGCGCTGAGCGCGCACCCCGACCCGGTGCTGGCCGCGGTCGCCGCCCGGGGCGTCAAGGAGCTGGCCTACCACCGGGAGTACGCCACCGCCTGGACCCTGCGCCTGGGCGACGGCACGCCGTACTCCGCCGGGCGGATGCAGGCCGGGGTGGACGCGGTCTGGCCGCTGCTGGAGGAGCTGTTCACGGCGCACCCGGTGGAGCTGCGGGCGGGCGTCGACCCGGCGGCGCTGCGCGAACCGGTGCTGCGCTCGCTCGGCGCCGTCCTCGCCGAGGCCGGGCTGACCGTGCCGGACGTACCGCCGCTGGCCACCGTCCTCGGCCTGGCCGGCCGGGACGGTGTGCACACCGAGGCGCTCGGCCCACTGCTCGCCGAGTTCCAGGTGCTGGCCCGCGCCCACCCGGGGGCGACGTGGTGACCGGCGACGTCGTGACGGGCCCGGGGCCGACGGGCACCGCGGAGCCGACGGGCGGGACGGTCGGGACGGGCACCGCGGACCCGACGGCCCGCGAGCTGGCCTGGGCGGTCGCCGCGGCCGTGCCGGACCCGGAGCTGCCCATGCTCACCCTGGCCGACCTGGGCGTCCTCGCCGAGGTCGGGGTGGACGGCGGCAGCGGCACGGTGACCGCGTGGCTGACCCCGACCTACTCGGGCTGCCCCGCCGTCGCCGAGATGGCCGCCGACGTGGACCGTCGGCTGCGCGCGGCCGGGTACCCGGACGTCCGGGTGCGGCTGCGGTTGGACCCGCCGTGGTCCACCGACCTGATCACCGCCGAGGGCCGTCGCAAGCTCGCCGAGGCGGGCATCGCCCCGCCGCGCCCGACCGCCGCCGTCGCCGCGGCCGGACCGGTGGCGCTCACCCTCGGTCCCACCCGCACCGGAACCGCGACCGCGCCCACCACCCTGGCCGCGCCGACGACCGCCGCCGCGCCCCCCGTGCCGTGCCCGCGCTGCGGCGACGCCGACACGGAGGAACTGTCCCGCTTCGGTTCCACCGCCTGCAAGGCGCTCTGGCGCTGCCGGGCCTGCCGCGAGCCGTTCGAACGCGTCAAGGAGATCTGAATGCCCGCCGCTTCCTCCGCCGCTCCCGCCTCCTCCGCCGCCGGGTCCGCCCCCGACGCCGAGGGGACCGGCATCCGCCCCGCCCGCCGCCCGACCTTCCACCGGCTGCGGATCGACCGGGTCGAGCGGCTCTGCGAGGACGCCGTCGCGGTGACCTTCGCGGTGCCGGTCGGGCTGGCGGAGGAGTACGCCTTCCGCCCCGGGCAGACCCTGACTCTGCGCAAGCTGGTGGACGGCACCGACGAGCGCCGCTCGTACTCGATCTGCGCCCCGGTCGGCGGGCCGCTGCGGATCGCCGTCCGGGAGGTGCCCGACGGGCTGTTCTCACGCTGGCTGGTGCGCGAGGCGAAGCCGGGCGAGGAGGTGGAGGTGCTGACGCCGTCCGGCCTGTTCACCCCCGAGCTCGGCGTCCCGGCCGACCACGTGCTGCTCGCGGCCGGCTCCGGGATCACCCCGATGCTGTCGATCGCCGGCTCCGTGCTCGCGGCCGACCGCAGCTCCACCGTCACCCTGCTCTACGGCAACCGGCGCAGTGACAGCGTGATGTTCGCGGACGAGCTGGCCGACCTGAAGGACCGCTACCTCGACCGCTTCCAGCTGGTCCACGTGCTCTCCCGGGAGACCAGGGACGCCGAACTGCTCAGCGGCCGGCTGGACCCGGAGCGGGTACGCGCGCTGCTGGCGGCGCTGGTGGACGTCGGGAGCGTCGGGCACTGGTGGCTGTGCGGCCCGTTCGGCATGGTCGTGGGCGCGAAGGACCTGCTCGCCGAGCTGGAGGTGCCGGGCGAGCGGGTGCACCAGGAGCTGTTCCACGCCGAGGACGAGCCGCTCCCGGAGCGCGACGAGGACTGGGACCGGACGGACGCCTCGTCCGGCGGCTCCGCCGACGGCGTGTCGGGCCCGCGGAGCGAGGTCACCGTCGTCCTCGACGGCCGCGGCAGCACGCTCTGCCTCCCGCGCGACCGCTCGATCCTGGACGGCGCCCAGCGCTCCCGCCCCGACCTGCCGTTCGCCTGCAAGGGCGGAGTGTGCGGCACCTGCCGCGCCCTGGTCACCGAGGGCGAGGTGGAGATGCGCCGCAACTTCGCGCTGGAGGAGAAGGAGCTGGCCGCCGGCTACGTCCTCACCTGCCAGGCCCGCCCGGTCACCGACCGGGTGACCGTGGACTACGACCGCTGAGCGGGCCACCACCGCCGACCGGACCACGATCGCGGAGCCTCAGACGGTGGCGGGCTCCATGACCGGGTCACCGGGCGTCGGGCTCCCGACCCTCGGGCCGGCGATCGTCGGGCTCGCGACCGTCGGGCCGGAGATCGTCGGCCGCCCGGGCGCAGGGTCCCCGAGCAGCTTGACGAGGTCGTTGACGGCCGCCCGCCCGGCCCGGTTGGCGCCGACGGTGCTGGCGGACGGGCCGTAGCCGACCAGGTGGACGCGGGGGTCGGCGGTGGCCCGGGTGCCGGTGAGCGCGATGCCGCCGCCGGGGGAGCGCAGCCCGAGCGGAGCGAGGTGCCCGACCTCGGGCCGGAAGCCGGTGGCCCAGACGATCGCGTCCACGGCCAGCTCCTCGTCGCCCCAGGCGACCCCGTGCTCGGTCAGGCGGTCGAACATCGGTCGGCGGTGCAGCGCTCCCAGCTCCTCGGCGCGCCGGTAGGCGACGGACGGGCCGAGCCCGGTCACGCTCACCACGCTGCGCGGCGGCAGCCCCTGCCGGACCCGCTCCTCGACCTTGGCGACCACCGCGCGCCCGTACTCGGGGGTGAACGGCCCGTCGTGGTAGACGGGCTCGGAACGGGTCACCCACACCGTCTCGCCGACCGCGGCGACCTCCGACAGCACCTGGACCGCCGAGGCGCCGCCGCCCACCACCAGCACCCGCTTGCCCGTGAACTCCTCGGGGCCGCGGTACTCGGCGTAGTGCAGCTGGCGGCCCGCGAAGCGGCCCGGGTAGTGCGGGAGGAACGGGCGGGTCCAGGTGCCGGTGGCGTTGATCAGCGCGCGGGTGGACCAGGTGCCGCGGTCGGTCTCGACCAGCAGCCGGGAGTCCGGGCGCTCGGACTCGGCGCGTACGGCGCGCACCGCGACCGGGCGTACGACCGGGAGCGCGTGCTGCGCCTCGTACGCCGCGAAGTACTCCGGCACCACCTCGCGCGCGGGGGCGTCAGGGTCCGGCGGCGGGAGTTCGGCGTCCGGGAGGTCGTGGACGCCGTGCACGGTGGCCATTCGCAGGGACGGCGAGCGGTACGCCCAGGCACCGCCGGGGACGGCGTTGGCGTCGAGGACGACGAAGCCGCCGTCGAGGCCCGTCCGGTGACGGGCGAAGCCGCGGCGGTGCAGGTGGTAGGCGGCGGACAGACCTGCCTGTCCGGCGCCCACCACCAGGACGTCCACCCGTTCCGGAACGCTGTTCGTTGCACCGTAAACAGTCACGCCCGAGAAACATCGGGGGGTCGGCGGGTGTTCCCCGGTCAGGAGAGGAATGTCACGGGAGGAACGTCAGGAGACCGGGGAGATGACCGCGGCGGTGCCGTAGGCGCAGACCTCGGTACCCACGGCGGCCGCCTCCGTGACGTCGAAGCGCATCATCAGGACGGCGTTGCCGCCGCGCGCCTTGGTCTGCTCGATCAGCCGCTGCATCGCCTCGTTGCGGCTCTCGACCAGGGTCTTCGTCAGACCGCGCAGCTCGCCGCCGACCAGTGACTTCAGACCGGCACCGATCTGGCTGCCGACGTGGCGGCTGCGGACGGTCAGCCCGAAGACCTCGCCGATCACGTGGTCGACCCGGTAACCGGGGATGTCGTTGGTGGTCACGACCAGGACGTCGGCGTTCGGGCCCTGCCCGCCGCCGTACTCGTTGATGTCAGCCATGCGGCTCATCCTGCCAAACTCCTGCGTCCGAGTGACAGCGGCGGGGCCGGGCGGTGGCCGAGAAGGCTCCCGGAAGCTGGTCCGGACCGGTGATCGGGCGACCGAAAGGCCGTACCGTTAGCCCCATGGGCGAGCGAAGTGATCATCCACAGGGGCCGGGCGCGGCGGAGGACTCCGGCGCGCAGGAAATCGAGGCGACGGTGGTGCTGGGCCTGCGGATCACCGACTGGCCGGCCCTGCGCGCGGCCGCGATCAGGGCCGTCGAGGAGCTGGACTTCGGGGGCGTCGACCCGGCCGGGCAGCGCCGCGAACTGCTGCGCGAGGTCGCCGAGGACGCCAACGCGGCGCTCGGCGCGCTGCTGCATCCGGACCGGCTGGTGGCCGCCATCCCCGGGGTGGAGGCGATCGGCGGCACTCTGGAGATCAGCGTCACGGAGGACTTCACGCCGGACTTCGCCGACCTGTTCCCGCTGGAGGGCGACGAGGAGGAGGGCGGCGCGGGCGCGGACTGGACGCTCACCCCGCGCACGGCCTGCCTGCTCCACGCCCAGCTGATCGGCCTGGCCGACGCCGCGTACGACGACCTCGACGAGCACGGGGACGAGGCTGTCGCCGACAGCGATGACGTGGACTGGACGGTCTTCGCCCGGCTTCCCGAACGCACCTGGCGGATGCACCGGGGCTGGCGCCGCGCGACGGCCCGGGCCTTCGACGACCTCGCCGACGACCTCGCGCTCGGCGAGTGGCCGCTGCCGCGCTGCCTGGCCGAGGACATCGCGCTGCGGATGGCCCTGGTGGACGCCCGGGCGCTGCTCGGTGCGCAACCCGAGTCGGTGGCGGACATGATGGGCGACCTCCCGGCCGACCTGTACGACTACGACTGGGACGGCTGCCAGGACGAGCTGTTCGGGGTCTACGGGCCGGACGAGGGCGATCCGGAGCTGGCGGCGGAGCAGCGCACCGAGATGCTGCTCGCGGCCACCCACCCGGAGGGCTGGTTCCTGATGTACGAGGACGCGGAGGAACGGGACCCGCAGCGCGGCTACCGGCGCTGACGGGTCGAGTACCGACGCGAGTGCCGGAGTGACTACCGGGGCGGACGGGGCGGGCCGAGTCGGTCGGGGCGGGGCTGGCATCCTGGACGGGTGACTTCTCCTTCCGACGCTCCGACTCCCCTCACCCCGGCCCCCGCTCCGGTGGCCGACCCCGGCGACGCCCCGTCGCGCGAGGACCGCGACGAGCGGCCGCAGTACGTGCTGCCGCTGGTCGTCCGGCTGGAGCGGGCCACTCCGCCGGGCCGGACGGACGCGCTGGAGACCTCGGCGCGGGCGGTGCTCACCCTGCTCGCCGACCCTCGGGTGACCGAGGCGGGCGGCGAGTGGGCGGAGCGGGTCGAGGCCTGGGAGGACGCCCGGATCCGCAAGGTGGTCCGGCGGGCCCGGGGCGGGGAGTGGCGCCGGGCCGGTGAGCTGCCGGGCGTCACGGTGCACGGGCGGGAGGCCGAGGTGCGGGTGTTCCCGCCGGTCCCGCTGGACGGCTGGCCGAAGGAACTCGCCAAGCTCCAGGTGTCCGGGACGGACCTCGAGGAGACGGCCGAGGTCGGTGCGCCCGAGCCGGGGCTGCCGGTGCTGTGGCTCAACCCCGAGCTGGAGATGAGCGCGGGCAAGACGATGGCGCAGACCGGGCACGCCGCCCAGCTCGCGTGGTGGCGGCTGGACGAGGCGCAGCGCAAGGAGTGGGCCGAGGCCGGCTTCGCGCTCGCGGTCCGGACCGCCTCGCCGGAGGCGTGGGAGGAGCTCGTCCGCAGCGGGCTGCCGGTGGTCCAGGACGCGGGCTTCACCGAGATCGCGCCGGGCAGCTGCACGGTGATCGCGGAGCACCCGGCGCTGCGGTGACGGGCTGACAGGCGACAGCGGACAGCCGACGGCGAACAGATGACAGCGAACAGACGACAGCGAACAGATGACAGATTTCGAAATCTGTCATCTGTTCGCTGTTTGCTGTCGGCTGTCGTCCGTCAGCTGTGCTGGTACCGCCGCATCGCCCGGAGTCCGCCGTAGGCCGCCAGGGCCGTCCAGAGCGCCATGATCAGCAGCCCGGTCCAGTGGCCGTAGTGGATGCCCGGCTCCGTCTGGGTGCGCGTCGCGTAGAGGCCGGCCCGGTCGGGCAGGAACTGGCCGAGTTCCCGGACGCCGGGGATGGCGGCCAGCCAGGTGGTGCCCAGGAACACCATCGGGGTCAGCAGGCCGAGCGCGGCGCTGAAGTTGCCCAGCATCGCGGTCAGTCCGAGGCAGAGCAGCACCATCATCGGGTGGTACAGCACGCCGGCCAGGAAGCTGCGGGCCAGGCCCGGGGTGGAGAGGTCCAGGCCGACGGTGGTGCCGACGGCCAGGAACGAGCCCACCGTCGAGGCCAGGCCGAGCAGCAGGCCCAGCCCGGCGCCGAGCGCGAGCTTGGCGCCGTACAGCCGGCCGCGCCGGGGGACGGCGGTGAGCGAGGTGCCGATCATGCGGGTGTTGAACTCCTGCCCGATCAGCAGGATGCCGAGGCAGGCCACCGCGACGTGGCCGAAGAGCAGCCCGTAGAAGATCCCGTTGGCCGGGTCCGGGGCGGGCGTGTGCTCCTTCGCCCCGTAGGCGGCGCTGACGGCGGCCGTGACGCCGACGGTCAGCGCCAGGGCGACCAGCGGGGCCGCCCACTGCGAGGGCAGGGTGGTGAACTTGACGCGTTCGGCGCGCAGGGCGCCGGCGAGCGTGCTCATGCTTTTCTCTCGTTTCCCGTTCGTCCGAGGTCACTTGGCGCCGATGCGGCGCAGCGCGCGCAGGCCGCCGTACGCCGCCAGCGCCGTCCAGAGCGCCATGATCAGTAGCCCGGTCCAGTGCCCGTACGCGACCTGCGGGTCGTCGGCGTAGCGCAGGGCGTACTGGCCGGCCCGGTCGGGCAGGAACTGGACGACCCGGCGGACCCCGGGTACTCCGCCGAGCAGTGGCGAGAGCAGGAAGACGGTCGGCACCAGCAGTCCCATGGCGGCGGTGAGGTTGCCCAGCAGCGCGGTCGCTCCGAGGCAGAGCACCACCAGCAGCGCCTGGTAGAGCACGCCGGCGACGGCGCTGCGCAGGAGGGCCGGCCCGTCCCAGGCGCCCGGGGCGGTGGCCGCGTAGCCGGCGAAGGCACCCGCCGTGCCGACGGCGCCGACGGCGAGGCCGACGAGCGCGCCGAGCGCCAACTTGGCGCCGTACAGCCGGTTGCGGCGCGGGACGGCGGTGAGCGACACGTTGATCATGCGGGTGTTGAACTCCTGCCCGATCAGCAGGATGCCGAAGCAGGCCAGGGCCGCCTGGCCGAAGTTGAGCCCGTAGAAGACCCCGACGCTCGGGTCGTCGGTGATGCTGTGGTCCTTGCCGCCGATGGCCGCGCCGATGGCGGTGGTGACCCCGGCGGTCAGCAGCAGGGCGAGCAGCGGGGTGATCCAGAGCGAGCGGAGGGTGGTGAGCTTGATCCGTTCGGCGCGCAGGACGTGCAGGACGTGCGCGGAGCCGGCAACCGGTGTGGTCATGCGGAGGCCTCCGCGCGGTACTCGACGCTGTCGGCGGTCATCCGCATGAACGCCTCCTCCAGCGAGTCCTGTTGGACGGCGATCTCGTACAGCACCACCCCGTTGGCGGCGGCGAGCGCGGCGATCCGCTCGGGTTCGGCGCCGCTCACCTCCCAGGCGCCGCCGTCGACTTCGGTGGCGTCGAGGCCGTGGTCGTGGCCGGGGTCGCCGAGCAGGGCGGCGAGCTTGGCGGGGGCGACGGCGCGGACCCTGATCCGGGTCCGGCCGTGGCGGTCGATGAACTCGGAGGTGGCGGCGTCGGCGAGCAGCCGGCCGCGCCCGATCACCACCAAGTGGTCGGCGGTGAGGGCCATTTCGGTCATCAGGTGGGAGGAGACCAGCACCGCCCGGCCTTCGGCGGCCAGGTCGCGCAGCAGGGTGCGGATCCAGCGGATGCCTTCCGGGTCCAGGCCGTTGACGGGTTCGTCCAGCAGCAGCACCGGCGGGTCGCCGAGCAGGGCGGCGGCCACCCCGAGGCGCTGGCGCATGCCGAGCGAGAAGCCCCGGATCCGCCGTCCGGCCGCGTCCGCCAGGCCGACCTGGCCGAGCACCTCGTCGACCCGGCGGGCCGGCAGCCCGTTGCTCGCGGCGAGCCAGCGCAGGTGGCCGTGCGCGGTCCGGCCGCCGTGCATAGCCTGGGCGTCCAGCAGTGCGCCCACCGTCCGCAGCGGGGCGGGGAGTTCGGCGTACGGGCGGCCGTCGACCAGGGCGTGTCCGGCGGTCGGTCGGTCGAGGCCGAGGACCAGGCGCATGGTGGTGCTCTTGCCGGCGCCGTTCGGGCCGAGGAAGCCGGTCACCACGCCGGGTCGGACCTCGAAGGTCAGGTCGTCGACGACGCGCCGGCCGTCGTACTCCTTGGTCAGGCCCTGGATCTCGATCACGGCCCGCTCCCCTCGTCTCGTCGTCGGTGGTCTCCGCCGGTGCCCGTTGTGGCTGCCCCGGTCGGTGGCTCCATTCGACCGGAGCGGGCCGGTGCGGCGGATCCCGCCGGGGCGGGGAGCCGTCTCCCTCCCAGGAGGGAGGACGCGGGCGACCGGCGTGGGATCCGGGGGCCGGGGGCGACCTGGCAGGATGGCGCAATGTCCAAGATCGCAGCGCTGAGGGGCGCGAGCGCGGTGTCCGGAGGATCCGCGCCGGGAAGTGCGGTGGCCAGGCTCGTCGCGCCGCTGGCGGCCGGTGTCACGTACGCGCGGCTGTTGCACCTGCTGGTGGGGTGGATCTTCGCGGGCGTGGTGCTGATGATCTATCCGGGGACGTACCGGAAGGGCCTCGGAGAGATCCTCACGGCGAGCGTACTGGTGGACTGCGTGCTGCTCGCGGCGCTCGCGCTCATCCCGGCGGCTCGGCGGGCGGAGGGGGTGCAGGCGCGGCTGCTGCTGGTGCCCGACCGTGAGGAGGACATCGCCGCCGAGCCCTCCCGCACCTGGGCCGACCGGCGGCGGACGGCGGGTTGGCTGATCGGCCGGGTCGCGCTCGGCTCGATGGCCGGGTTCGTGCTCTCCTTCGGCTCCGCCGCGTGCTACGACCGGCTGACCGGTCCGGACGCACTCTGGTACCTCCCGTTCGCCCCGCTGCTGGTACTCGGTTTCGGCTGGTTCCTGGTCCTCGCCGGGCGCCTCCAACTCGCCATGGCCGTACGGCTGCTGGGCCCGTCGCCGACCGAGCGGCTGGCGGAGGCGGAGCTGCGGGCCGAACGCCTGCTGGAACGCAACCGGTTGGCCCGGGAGCTGCACGATTCGATCGGCCACGCACTGACGGTGACGGTCCTTCAGGCGGGCGCGGCGCGCGAGGTCGGGGACCCGGTCTTCGTCGCGAAGGCGCTCGAAGTCATCGAGGAGACCGGCCGACAGGCCATGGAGGACCTCGAACGCACCCTCGTGCTGCTGCGCGAGACCCCGGCCGGGGCGAACGGCGTGGCCACCGAACAGCCCGGGATCGACCAGCTGCCCGCGCTGTTCGACACCGCCCGGGCGGCCGGCAGCCCGGTGGAGGCGCGGATGGAGGTGCCCCCCGGCACGCTGCCCGGGGTGCTCTCCCGCGAGTCGTACCGGATCGTCCAGGAGGGTGTCACCAACGCGCTCAAGTACGCGCCAGGCGAACCGGTCGACATCCGGATCGCCGTACGGGAAGGGCAGTTGGAGCTGCGCTGCGCCAACCGGCTGCCCGGCGCCGGGCGTTCGGCGGTCGGCGCGGCCGGGCCTGCCGGTCCGGCCGGTTCGGCACGGCCTCCGGCGGGCGGTGCGGGCCGGGGCGCGACGCGCAAGGGCGGCAAGGGGCTGCGCGGCATCCGCGAGCGCGCCACGCTGCTCGGCGGGGAGGCGGCGGCGGGGGTGTCGCAGGAGGGCGGAGGGGAGTGGGTGCTGACCGTCCGGCTGCCCCTACGCTTGGGCTCGTGACGAACGATCCTGTGACGCGAGGCCCGGCCGGAGGAGCCGCGGGGATGACGGAGATCCTGCTCGCCGACGACGAGGAACTGGTCCGGGCCGGCCTGCGGGCCGTCCTGGAGGCGCAGGGGGACCTGCGGGTGGTCGGCGAGGCGGCCGACGGCGCGGAAGCGGTCGCGCTGGCCCGCGCGCTGCGCCCGCACGTGGTGCTGATGGACGTCCGGATGCCGGTGCTGGACGGCCTGGCGGCCACCCGCGAGCTGCTGCGCCCCGGCGCACCGGGGGAGTGCCCGCCGAGGATCCTGGTCGTGACCACCTTCGAGAACGACGACTACGTCTACCAGGCGTTGCGCGCGGGCGCCGACGGCTTCCTGCTCAAGCGCACCCGCCCGGCCGAGATCGCCCACGCGGTACGGCTGGTGGCGGCGGGCGAGTCGCTGCTGTTCCCGGCCGCGATCCGCCGGCTGGCGGCCGGGCACGGCAACCCGACCGCCCGGGCGGCCATGGAGCGGGCGGCGCTGACCGGGCGCGAGGCGGAGGTGCTGCGGCTGGTCGCGCGGGGCCTGAGCAACGGGGAGATCGCCGAGCGGCTGTTCCTCGGCGTGCAGACGGTGAAGACGCACGTCAGCAGCGTGCTGGCGAAGCTGGGGGCGCGGGACCGCACCCAGGCGGTGATCGCGGCGTACGAGTCGGGGTTCGTCGAGCCCTCGGAGTGACGCGGGCTGACGATGTGTCAGAGAAGGCCGCTCAGGCCGGGTAGGCGTGGGTCTGGGCGGCCTTGACCGAGGCCCAGACCGCGACGCCGGGCGCCAGCTCCAGCTCCGCGACGGCGGCCGGGGTCAGGTCGGCGGCCATCGGCAGGTCGCCGGCGAGTTCGACGCGGACCTGGTCGCCGTGCAGGTCGAGCCCGGTGACCTCGGCCTGCCAGAGGTTGCGCGCGCTGGTCCGCGGAAGCTCCCGGTACAGCGTCACGGCGGAGGGCGGGAAGGCGACGAAGGCCGGACCGTCCAGCTCCTCGGTGGTGGCCAGCGCCGTGCCGTCCGGGAGCGTGACCCGGGAGCCCTCGGCCCGGCCCTGGTACAGGTTCAGTCCGACCAGCCGGGCGATGTAGTCGGTGCGCGGGCGCCGGGCGACCTCCGCCGGGCTGCCGGACTGCACCTCGTGCCCGTCCTCGATCACCACCAGTCGGTCGGCCAGCACCATGGCGTCCAGCGGGTCGTGCGTCACCAGCACCGCCACCGCCTCGAACTCGGCCAGGTGGCGCCGCAGTTGGGCGCGTACGTCGAGCCGGGTGCGGGCGTCCAGGGCGGCCAGCGGCTCGTCCAGCAGGAGCAGCCGGGGGCGTACGGCGAGGGCTCGGGCGAGCGCCACCCGCTGGGCCTGGCCGCCGGAGAGCCGGCCGGGGCGGACCGTGGCGTGGTCGGCCAGGCCCATCCGCTCCAGCCAGTCGGCCGCCTCGGCCCGCGCCTCCCGCTTGGGGCGGCCCTGGCAGCGCGGGCCGAAGGCGACGTTGTCGAGCGCGCTCAGGTGCGGGAACAGCAGGTAGTCCTGGAACACCACGCCGACCGGCCGCTCCTCGGCCGGGGTGTGCACGCGCTGTGCCGGGTCCTCCAGGAGGCGGCCGTCCAGGCGCAGGTGGCCGCCGGTGAGCGGGAGCAGCCCGGCGAGGGCGCGCAGGGCGGTGGACTTCCCGGCGCCGTTGGGGCCGAGCAGCGCCACCACCTCGCCGGGGGCGGCGGTCAGCGCGAGGTCGAGGGCGAACGCGGCGCGCTCGACCCGCAGGCGGGCGTCCAGGGCGGGGCCGGGGCGGCTTTCGGTGCTCATCGGGGCGGCGTCCAGGTGTCCAGTGCGTCTGCTGCGTTCAGCGTGTCCGGGATGGCAGGTGGGGAGGGGAGGGCGCGTGCGGTCGGGATGGTGCGGGTGGTCGGGATGGCCTGTGCGCTCGGGACGGCGCGGGCGGGCGGGGTCACGGCGTCGACAGCCAGCGGTCGCGCAGGCCGACCAGGACGGCGACGGAGACCACCAGCAGCACCAGCGACAGCGCGATCGCCGCCTGTGGGTCCGACTCCATGGCCAGGTAGACGGCCAGCGGCATGGTCTGGGTGCGGCCCGGGAAGTTGCCCGCGAAGGTGATCGTCGCACCGAACTCGCCGAGCGCCCGGGCCCAGGCCAGGACGGCCCCGGCGGCGATCCCCGGCGCGATCAGCGGCAGGGTGACCCGCCGGAACGCGGTCAGTCGGGAGGCGCCCAGGGTCGCGGCGGCCTCCTCGTAGCGGGGGTCGGCGGCCCGCAGCGCGCCCTCGACGCTGATCACCAGGAACGGCATCGCCACGAACGCCTCGGCGATCACGACCCCGGTGGTGGTGAACGGCAGCGTGATGCCGAAGGCCGAGTCCAGCCAGGAGCCGACGATGCCGCGCCGCCCGAGCACCAGCAGCAGCGCCACACCGCCGACCACCGGCGGCAGCACCAGCGGCAGGGTGACCAGCGCCCGGATCACCCGCCGGCCCGGCAGCTCGGTGCGGGCGAGCAGCCAGGCCAGCGGGACGCCCAGGACCAGCGACACGGCGGTGGCCGCGGTCGCGCTGATCAGCGACAGGCGCAGCGCGTCCCAGACGGCGGTGCTGGTGAGCTGCTCGGACAGGTCGCTCCAGGGCGCCCGGATCAGCAGGCCGACCAGCGGCAGGACCAGGAACGCCAACCCGAGCAGCGCCGGGAGCAGCAGGGCGACCGGGGCGCGGTGCGTCCGCGGGCGTCGGTTTCGCGGGGCGCGGCTTCGTGGGTCGCGACGCGGCGGGGTCGTCTCGGCTTCCGCCGCGCCGCCGCCGACGGTGCGGTTCCGACCGGAGTCGCGTCCGGAGCCGTCCCCGGAGCCGGTGGTGCGCTCGCTCACGGTGCCTGGAAGCCCGCCGCGGTCAGCACCTGCTTGGCCTCGGGCGACTGGACGTACGCGACGAAGGCGGCGGCGCCGTCCTTGTTCGGCGCCTTGGCGAGCGCGGCGATCGGGTAGTCGTTCACGGCCTTGTCGGCCTCGGGGAAGTCCACGCCGTCGATCTTCGCAGCATCGGCCTGCACATCGGTCCGGTACACCAGGGACGCGTCGACCTCGCCGAGTTCGACCTTGGTGAGCGCGCCCTTGACGTCCTGCTCCAGGGTGACCGGGGTGAGGTCGACGCCCGCCGCCTTGAGCGCGGTCTGGGCGGCGGCGCCGCACGGCACCTCCTTCGCGCACAGCGCGACCTTCACGCCGGAGGCGGTGAGGTCCTTGAGGCCCGCGATGTGCTTGGGGTTGCCCTTGGGGACGGCGATGGTGAGCGTGTTCCGGACGAAGGTCGTCGGCTGCCCGCTGGCACCGCCCGCGTCCGTCACGGTCTTCATGGTGGCCGGGCTGGCGGCGGCGAACACGTCCGCCGGGGCACCGGAGTTGATGCTGGTGGCGAGGCTGGAGCTGCCGCCGAAGTTGAAGGTGACCTTGGCGCCCGGGTTGGCGGCCTCGAACTTCTTGCCGAGCTCGGTGAAGGTCTCCTTGAGCGAGGCGGCGGCGAAGACGGTGATGGTGCCGGAGGCCTTCGGGACGCTGCTGCCCGCGGCGGAGGCGTTCGAGGAGGCCGTGGAACTGGAGGACTTGCCGCCGTCGCTGCCGCAGGCGCTGACTCCGAGCCCGAGGACGAGGACCGCGGCGGTGGCGACGGCGAGCCTGCGGGCGGTGGGCGTACGGGTGCTCATCGGTGCTTCCCCTCCAGGGTGCGCGCCGGGAGGGGCGCGAGGGACGAGCCGCAGGTGCGGCCATTACGGCGATCATAGTGCCGCAAATGCGAGCGATAAATCCCCTGTCGGTTCGCACAGCTGGGGGCCGGGCGGGTCTCGGGGCTGCTGTGGGATGGCTCAACCGGGACTCGCGGGGCGCGGTGAGGACGGTGAGGCGGTCAGGCCGGTGGGGACGGTGGGCCGGTGGGGGCGCTGGCGAGCGGCGTGTGGTAATTGCGTCGCGCCGTGGGTGGTCGAACGGCCAGAGTGGTCGCCGTCCGTACGCACGGCCGGGCCGGTTGGACACACGGCCGGGGCCGAACCAAGGGGAGGAGTCCGTCCATGTCCACGCTGCGCGTCACCGCCGAGAAGCTGGTCATCCTGGAGCACCCGAACGCCGATGCCCTGGAGCTCGCCCAGGTCGGCCTCTACCGGGCGGTGGTCGCGAAAGGCGCGTACCGGACCGGGGACCACGCCGTCTACATCCCCGAACAGTCCGTCCTCCCCGATGAGTTGATCGAGGAGCTGGGCCTGACCGGCAAGCTGGCCGGCGCCCGGGCGAACCGGGTGAAGGCGGTACGGCTGCGCGGCGAGCTGTCCCAGGGCCTCGTCTGCCGGCCCGCCGCGCTCGCCGGCACCGACCTGGCCGTCGCGGCCGAGCGCGGCGAGGACTTCGCCGAGCTGCTCGGGGTCGTCAAGTGGCAGCCGCCGGTGCCGACGTCGATGAGCGGTGACGTGGTCAGCGCGCCGGGCCTGCTGCCCTGGGTGGACATCGAGAACCTCAAGCGCTACCCCGAGGCCTTCGCGCCGGGCGAGCCGGTCGTGCTGACCGAGAAGCTGCACGGCAGCTGCTGCCTGGTCACGTACACCGCCGCCACCGGCGAGGTGCGGGTGTCGTCCAAGGGCATCGGTGCGCAGGGGCTGGCGCTGGCCGAGGACGCGCGCAACCTCTACTGGCGGGCGGTGCGCGCGTACGACATCCCGGCGGTGGCGGCCCGGCTGGCGGAGCGCCTCGGGGCCGAGCGGGTCGGCATCTTCGGCGAGGTCTTCGGCGAGGGCGTGCAGGACCTGGGCTACGGCGCCTCGGCGCGCACCGAGCGGCCCGGATACGCCGCGTTCGACGTGTCGGCCCTCGTGGACGGGCAGCTGAACTGGCTTTCGGCGGCCGAACTGCTGGACGGGGAACTGCCGTTGGTGCCCGAGCTGTGGCGCGGACCGTTCGATTCGGAGACCGTGCTGGGGCTCGCGCGGGGCCGGGAGACCGTCTCCGGGCGTGAACTGCACCTGCGCGAGGGCGTGGTGGTGCGGCCGGTCACCGAGCGCTGGAGCCCGGTGCTCGGCGGGCGGGCGATCGCCAAGGTGGTCAGCGAGGCTTACCTGACCCGCAAGGGGGGCACCGAGTACGAGTGAGACGGGCCCGGATCCGGTGGCCGGGCAGGTCGGCCCGGCCGACCGGTCCGGGTGCGGCTCCTCTCGGTGCTGACCGCCCGTCGGTAGAGGCGGCGGGCGAGTCCCCGTACAGAAGGAGTGCCGATGGCCACCGAAGTCCTCCCCGTTCCCGACCCCGGCCTCGTGCCCGCCCCCACCTCCGCGATACCCGTGCCGGCCGGGAACCCGCTGGTCGGATCGCTGTTCGACCTCACCCGCCGCCCGCTGCGCAGCTACCTCGCGGCCCGCCGCGACCACGGCGACGTGGTGCGCTTCCAGGCCGGGCCGCCCGGGCTGCGGGCCGACTTCTACGGGGTGTTCTCGCCGGAGGGCGTCCGCCAGGTGCTGGCGGGCGAGGCGGCCAACTTCCGCAAGGAGGACCCGTTCTACGACGAGCTCCGGAGCAGCGTCGGCAACGGGCTGCTGACCAGCCAGGACGCCGAGTACCAGCGCCAACGCCGGATGGTGCAGCCGCTGTTCACCCGGCGCCGGGTGGACGGCTACGCGGACGCGCTCGCGCAGGAGGCGCAGTCGCTCGCCGAGCGGTGGCGGGCGGTGCCCGGCGGGGTGGTGGACGCGGCGGACGAGACGTCCCGGTTCGCGCTGCGGGCGGTCGCGCGCATCCTCTTCGGCGCCGACGTGGAGGAGGCGATAGCGGTGGTCCACCGCAGCTTCCCGGTGCTCGGCGAGTACGTGAAGGAGCGCGGCTACGCCCCGGTCCGCCTCCCGCGCACCTGGCCGACGCCGGCCAACCGGCGCGGTGCCGAGGCCCAGCGGGCGCTGTACGGGGTCTGCGACCGGATCATCGCCGAACGGGCCGCGCGGGGCGGCGGCGACGAGGGCGCGGACGACCTGCTCACCCTGCTCGGCCGGGCCCGCGACGACCACGGCGAGCGGCTGGATCCGGCCGAACTCCGGGACCAGGTCCTGGTGTTCCTGCTCGCCGGGCACGAGACCACGGCCACCGCGCTGGCCTTCGCGCTGCACCTGCTGGCCAAGCACCCCGAGCAGCGGTGGCTCGCCCGCGAGGAGGCGCGGACCGTCCTGGCCGGGCGCGCGCCGACGGCGGCGGACCTGGACGCGCTCCCGTACATCACCCGGGTGCTGAAGGAGGCGATGCGGCTCTATCCGTCGGCGGCCCTGGGCGGGCGGCGGGCGGTCGAGGAGACCGTCATCGACGGGTACGTGATCCCGGCGGGGGCACAGGTCGTCGTCGCGCCGCTGGTCACCCACCGGCACCCGGACCACTGGGAGGATCCGGAGCGCTTCGACCCGGACCGGTTCCTGCCGGAGGCGGAGCGGGCCCGGCACCGCTACGCCTGGTTCCCGTTCGGGGGCGGGCCGCGGGCCTGCATCGGGCAGCACTTCTCGATGCTGGAGGCGGTGCTGGCGCTGGGGGTGCTGCTGCGGGACTTCGAGGTGGAGGCGGTGGACCGGAGGGTGGCGCTCGCCCAGGGGATCACGCTGCGGGCGGCGAGCCCGATGCGGATCCGGGTGACGGCTGACAGCTGACGGCTGACGGGTTCAGCGAACAACGAACAGCGAACAGCGAACAACAGACAGCGGATAGATGACAGATTTCAAACTCTGTTATCTGTCTGTTGTCATCTGTGCGCCGTCCGCTGGGCAGACGACCGGAGCATTCGAACACATCACCCGGGCCTCGCGGGCAGCTTTTCAGATCTTTGTCTGACCGATTCCGGCCCCTCGATAGCGTCCCACGCACCCCAGGCCGGAAGCACACATGCGGTTGGCATATGCCTTCGTATGCAGTCCGCCCGGCCCGGGGAGCCCGGGCGCACCGCGTACCGCCTCCGGGCCCGACCGGTCGACCGGAGGTCCCATGGGCACCATCAACCACCTCAGCTTCGGCTGGCTGACCCCCGCCCTCTCGTACCTGATGGCCTGCGCCGGCGCGGCCCTCGGGCTGCGCTGCACGCTGCGCGGGCTGGCCGCGAGCGGCCCGGCCCGGCGGAACTGGCTGGTCACGGCCGCCGCCGCGATCGGCTCCGGGATCTGGACCATGCACTTCGTCGCCATGTTCGGCTTCACCGTCGACGGCACCGAGCTGCGCTACAACGTGCCGCTGACCGTCCTCAGCCTCGTGGTCGCGGTGCTGGTCACCGGCCTCGGCCTGACCGTGGTCTGCTACGGCCGGCACCGCGGCCTCTCCCTGCTGTCCGGCGGCGTCACCACCGGTCTCGGCGTCGCCGCGATGCACTACCTGGGCATGGCAGCCCTCCGGATGCACGGCGGGCTGCACTACGACGCCGGGACGGTCGCGCTGTCCGTGCTGGTCGCGGTCGGCGCCGCCACCGCCGCGCTCTGGGCCGCCGTCACCATCCGCAACGTGTACGCGGCCGCGGCCGCCGCGATGGCCATGGGCCTCGCCGTCAGCTGCATGCACTACACCGGCATGGCCGCCGTCCACGTCCGGTTGGAGCCGACCCGGACCGGCCTCGGCGGAGTCAGCCCGATGGAGTTCGTCTTCCCGCTCGCCGTCGGTCTCGGCTCGTTCCTCTTCCTCGCCTCGGCCTTCGTCGCGCTCTCGCCGACCGCCCAGGAGCGGGCCGGCTACCGGGAGGCCGGCGAGTTGGCCACCGAGGAGCTCCCCGCCGGGCCCCCGTACCCCGAGTCTCCGTACCCCGAGCCCGCCCGGCAGGAGCTCGCCCCGGCCGAGGCCGGGCGGCGCGGCGGCGAGGGGCGCGACGGCGAACGGCACGGCCGCGCCGCCTGAGCCGCGCCCCCTCCAGCCCCCGCCCGCCTGCCCCCCGCCCACCTGTTTCCGTCCTCCAGCCTCTCCCTGCCCGAAAGGCTCCTCACCCATGCGAGAAGACCGTGGTACCGCCCCCGGTGCCCGTCGGGGTGCCCATGCCGGGCCGCCCGCCCGTCCACCGCGGCCCGGCCCGTGGCTGCGCGGCCTGCGCCCCCGGACCGTCCGCGCCCGGATCATCGCCCTGCTGATGGTCCCGGTCGTCTCCGTCATCGCCCTGTGGGGGTTCGCCACCGTCACCACCGCCCAGGGCGTCTGGGACCTGATGCGCCAGCGCGACGCCCAGCGCACGCTGCTCACGCCGGTCGCGGAGACGGTCGCCGGGCTGCAGGCCGAACGCACGGCCGTCGGTCAGCTGCTGGCCGCCCCGGTGGCCGCCCCCAGCGCCGTCCGGGAGAGCGCCCTGCGCGAGGCGGCGGCGGCCACCGACCGGGCGCTCACCCCGCTGTTCCCGGACCCCCGCCGCCCCGACCGGGGCTACAACCGTGCCGACGCCCAGGGCCTGGGCGGGGACGCGGCCGCCCGGCTGGACGCGCTCGGCGGCTCCCTCGCCGCCCTGCCCGTCCTGCGCGACCGGGTCCTGGCCAGGAGCGTCGGCTGGCCCGAGGCGTACGCCGCGTACGGCGAGGCGGTGGACCGGGCGCTCGCCGCCGCCGGTGCCGTCGCACCGCTCCAGGACCGCCAGGTGGCCGCCGACGCGCGGGTGCTGCTGGAGCTGGCCCGGTCCCGGGAACTGCTCGCCCGGGAGGACGCCCTGCTGCGCGCCGCCCAGCTGTCCGGCGGGCTCGGCGACGACCAGCTGCGGGAGTTCGCCGGCGCGGCCTTCGCCCGGCGCGAGTTCGAACGGGGCGCCGCCGCCGAGCTGCGCCCCGCCGACCGGGCGGCGCTGCTCGCCGTCACCGGTGGCCAGGACCACCGCGAGCTGGCCGGGTACGAGGACAGGGTGCGGACGGCCGCCGACGGCCGGACGGCGGTCGCGGCGGTGCCGGCCGACCGGTGGGCGATGGTCGCGGGCAATGTGGCCGGCGGCCTGCGGACCGTCGAGGACCAGGCCGGACGGCTCGCCGCCGAGCGCCAGGACCCGTACGCCCTGGGCCTGTTCACCCCGGCGGGGATGGCAGTGCTGCTCGGACTGGTCGGCGTGGTGGCCTCGTTGGTGATCTCGGTGCAGATCGGGCGCGGGCTGGTCACCGATCTGATCGGCCTGCGCAACTCGGCACTTGAGCTGGCCGGGCGCAAACTCCCGTCGACCATGCGGAAGTTGCGTGCGGGGGAGGAGGTGGACATCGAGGCCGAGGCGCCCCGGCCGGTGGGGCGGGGCGACGAGATCGGCCAGGTGCAGCGGGCGCTGGGCACCGTCCAGCGGGCGGCCGTCACGGCGGCGGTCGAGCGGGCCGAGGTGCTCTCCGGGGTCTCCGGTGTGTTCGTCAACCTCGCGCGCCGCAGCCAGGTCCTGGTGCACCGCCAACTCACCCTGCTGGACGCGATGGAGCGCCGCACCGACGACCCGTCCGAGCTGGCCGACCTGTTCCGCTTGGACCACCTCACCACCCGGATGCGCCGCCACGCCGAGGGCCTGATCATCCTCTCCGGGGCCGCTCCCGGGCGGGGTTGGCGTCGGCCCGTCCCGCTGGTGGACGTGGTGCGCGCGGCCGTCTCGGAGGTCGAGGAGTACGCCCGGGTCGAGGTCCACCCGCTGCCACGGGCCGCGGTGGTCGGCCACGCCGTCGCCGACCTCACCCACCTGGTGGCCGAACTCGTCGAGAACGCCACCGGGTTCTCCCCGCCGCACACCCGGGTGCACATCCGGGGCGAACGGGTCGGCAACGGCTTCGCGTTGGAGATCGAGGACCGCGGCCTCGGCATGGGGCCGGAGGTGCTGGCCTCGGCCAACCGCCGGATCGCCGCCGCCGAGCAGAGCGACCTCTTCGACAGCGACCGGCTCGGCCTGTTCGTGGTCAGCCGGCTCGCCCGGCGGCAGGACGTCAAGGTCTCGCTGGTGACCTCCGCGTACGGCGGCACCACGGCGGTGGTCCTGCTGCCGACCACGCTGCTGGCCGACGAGACGGCCGACGATACGGCCGAAGTGGAGGCGGAGGTGGGGGCGGAGGAGGCGCGGTACGGCTTCGAGCCGGTGCCGCCCCTGCCGCGCGCGGCGGCGCCGGGCGGGGTGGCGGTCGGGGCGGGACCGACGGAGCCGGTGTTCGCCGAGCGGGCACAGCACGGTGGCCCGGAGCGGGAGTTCACGCCGGTGCACGGTCACGCGGGGGCGCCGACGGGAGGTCCCAGCGGTGTCCCGAGCGGCGCCCTGAGCGGCGATCCGAGGCGCCGGGAGCACCCGCGGGACAGGGCAAGTGACGGGCTTCCGG